>NZ_JBGSXF010000419.1:0-3210 GCF_041751555.1 Persicitalea sp.
TCAAATCTTTGAAATGACCAAACAGCTTTTCTTTCTCAATAGGCCTCCTCTCTAAAATCTGTTTGAACAAAGCCAGGGCGACGTTCTTCTTTTCCTTGTCTTTACGGAGCGGAATAAGTGTGTAAACGGTGTAAAGGTTGAATTCCAGAGTATTATCCTTCCCTGCGCTCATTACGTTCTCCCAGTTGATGCCTTCTACATCCTTGAATTGGCGATGAACCTCTGAAAATTTCAGGATAAGTCGCTCGAAATGAGTTCGGCTTACATCTTTAATAATATTTATCGTCTTGAAGAAATTACCATCAGACTCGAAGCCCAGGAAAGTTATCCAGTATGGGTTACCTTCGGCCTCATACTTAATATCCGATACCATTTCATGATATTTTCTGTATTGAAATAGCAAATCGGATTTCTGAGCTATTTTGCCCAAGCTTTCCTCAATATCGGTCTCATCTTGGTTAAGAAGCTGGGGAATAATGCAATGATCTACGCCCGCAATTCTGGTTTTGTACTTTTCAAGCAAGAGTTTAGAACCACGTTCCAGATAGTTCTGAACCTCCTTATCAACCTGGTAGTTTTTCGAGAAAGCTTTATTTTCAAACCCAGTGGCATAGTTGATCGTCGTAGTAACAAACATCTTGTTCAGGTTGTATCTGTCACTAATTCCAAGTTCCTGAACATTATCGCTTTGCTCGCCCGTCGCGTAGCAAATTTGAGGAGAGATTTCACCTTTTTCCTTTGTCGAAGAGTCTCCAATGAACTTTACGCGCAAAAAGTCTAGGTAACCTTCAATATCTCTGAAATAAGTAGGTTCGTACCATTGCTTCTCAGCCCATATCACCCCCACGACAATTAGTGCAATCTGTTCAGTAGGATTCAGCCCCCACTGGTTTATGAGTTGCTTTGCGTCCGCTATTCCTTTCTCAGATAAACATTCTTCCTCGAAGCCTGAACGTAAGGCAAACATTGCTTGTAAGGTTTCGTAAAGCTTCGTCTCCCTCAAATCAGGAAAGTCTTTATCTATGGCCTCAGTAAACTGCCCTTGTGTAGCAGGCTTGCCATTTTTATCAGGCTTTCCGAAAAAGGATTTTCTTATCTGCTCAAAACTATTTGGCTCAGTACAAGCGTAAATGGCCTTATTGTTCCCTCCTTGAATTTTGAGGTTAAAGTGCCTTTGGGCAGACCTATCTTCGTCATAGTCTACTACCTGTCCCCAACCAAAAATCCCAGTATCAAGATTGAAGATCAATGATCCAACGTAATTTGTGATTCTGGCCCCTTTCTTAGTTTCGAGGTTGATTTTGGGTCTATCCAGGATGTCATCCCATTCGCCTAAATCCTGACTTGCCTGTTTTCCTAGTTTAATGAGTGTATCCAGCATAGTGTACTTCTAGGTTTAGTTATCTTGGGCAATGTCGCTACTGTTATTGACGTTTATCGCCACTATATCAAATGACTTTGAAAAAGTTAAGTTTCTGTTGAAGATTTGTCCAGAAGTAATCTAAATTTTTCAGGAAATTGAGAGTGAGGTGGTCCTGTTTAGCCGGACACTTTTGATTGAGAGTTACTGGTGAAATTAGCTTGGTGATACTGGTTTTCAAAATTGATCGGCGACATGTACCCCAAAGAGGAGTGGAGTCGTCGAATGTTATAATAGCCCTCGATATAGTTAAATAATTCGTCGTGAGCATCTTGCAGGCTTTCAAAGCAGCCGTCTTCAAGTAATTCTGCTTTTAAGCGCCCCCAAAAAGACTCAGCATGAGCGTTCTGATAAGGGTTCTCTTTTTCAGCCATACTCTGTCGGCAAGCCCATTTATCAAGCCGTCTCTTGAACGTTTTTCCAAAATACTGCCCACCGTAACGACGGCCCACCCTGATCGGAATGGACGATCAAGCCAGGCTGTGGGCGACGTAATGTAGTGGCCTGATCGAAGGCTCTGATAATCAGGTTCTCCTCCATGTTTAAATCGACGCACCAGCCTATGATCCGACGCGAGTACAAGTCTAGCCAACTGGCTAGGTAAGCCCAACCACCATCCACCAATGGCAGGTATGTAATATCGCTTACCCAAGCCTGGTCGGGCCGGATCGGTTGGCCCAACGCAGGCAGCAGGTTGGGACAAGCCCGCAACCCGTGACTTGAGTCAGTGGTTCGAGGCGGCCGGCCGCAGCCGCACAAAGCTGCGTGGCTGAATAGCCCGCCAGTTTTGCTGCTGCATCAGCCGCCTGACCCGGTGACGCCCCACTTCGACGCCTTCATCTTGGAGTGCTTTCTGAATGCGCCGACTGCCATAGCGTCGGCGGTTTTCCCGCACGGGCGGCCCCGCAGAAAACACCTTGAACCCTATCAGTTATTTCTTGCTTGGCCATGGATGTTTGAAAAGTCACTCCCGCGCGGTACTGGTAATAGCTGCTTTTGCTGACTTCAAGCACTTTACACAATAATCTGACCGGAAAATCAGACTCTTGCTGCTTGATGAACGCGTAGATCGGAATCAGTTCATGCGGCTGAAAATGGCTAATGCTTTTTTTAAAATGTCGCGTTCCATTTCCGTTTGGCGGAGCTGCCGACGCATCCTTTCGCCTTCGTCCTCCAAAGCCGTCGATGACTTTGCACCCCGACCATCGATGCGAAATTTTGCCTTTTTTTCAGCCGCACGCCAGGAGTGAATGATGCTGTCACTAATGCCCATTTTCTGGGCTACGCCCAGAATAGACTCCCCGTTGGCAACTAGGCGGAGCACGTCAGCTTTGAATTCGGGGGTGTACTTTCGGTTGGATGTTGATTTTTTTGCCATTTGACACGAAGTTAAGTAAGTTTCGTGTCCGGATTCTCAGGACCACCTCAGAAATTATCCCAGCAGCAGCGTGTAGGTTGGTTCGACCTCGCGCCTCTCAATCTGACCTTCTGGTATTGAAATCTTCGGGCTGGCGCGACGCCCAGCGGCATTCAGGAATCTGATTGTTGGCATGTCGCGTGAGCAGATCGAAACAAACTATATGTTATTGTTGGAAACCCACTTATTTCTCTCAATAAGGATAACGGGCGTCGTCAGGATAGATAGCCTGATCCTTCAAAAGGCAGCTCAATCAAACGGTCGTTTGTGGGAACGAATTCATACAAATTGCGCCGCACGTATTTCCGATGACCAGCATACCAAATTCAACAGTACGAATTTTTTACCTTTTTCCGAACCAGACGCTTCGACC
>NZ_JBGSXF010000420.1:0-8991 GCF_041751555.1 Persicitalea sp.
GGATTGATCATGATGTGCGCCCGGTGCGTGCCGGGATCCATAATCCACGGCATCGCCGGGCCTTCGGGTTTCAAAGGTAGTCCGGTACTTTCGGCGGTGGCGTAGGGAATGTACACTACGTAGCGCAGGTAGCCGTCTTTCATCTCGCCCTTGGTGGCGTCGTAGTCCTCATCCTTTCCTGAATACACAAAAAGGGTAGCAGGGGCTTCGGGCATTTTCAGCTTGCCGGATTTTACCTCTTCTTCCCGCATATCAAAAACTTCCTTGGAAGATTTCTTGTCCGTTTTCATTTCCCGACCCCGCGCCATAAATGGTTCCAGGCTGGCGTGGTAACAGGACACATTGACACCCTTGCTACCAGGATCGTCCGCCAGGCAGATGAGGTCATTGGTACCTTCGCGCAGGATTTTAAACTGCCCATCGGCCCCGTAGCCGTACACTTTGGCGCCGTCGCGCTTGTCGGCAGGAGCAGCGAGCATGGCGGTTTTAATTTGCATCTCCGTGCTGGGCGCAGGCGAAGTCTGGGCTTGGGCGGTGGGAATCACCAGGCAAGCAGCAAATGAGGCAATCAGTAGTTTTTTCATCTCTGATATTGGGTTGATTAGTTTTTTATTTGTTCTCGTTTACGTCAAATATGCAAACCGGATTTAAATGTAAGAGCTCTAAAGATATGAAGAAAGTGCGTCCTCAATTCAAAAAGAGCTAAATTCTCTCATTCTCTCACCGCGCGGGCAATCCCGTCAAAATTGTTAGTACCCATTGATAATAAACCCACCATCTACCCCCAGGCACTGCCCGGTAATGTAGCTGGCGGCGGGCAAACTCAAGAACAAAGCGGCGGCGGCTACTTCCTCGGGCTGGCCCAGCCGCTGCATGGGGGTGCGGGCGATGATGCCTTTGAGTTTCTCGGCGTCGGCCAGCACGGTTTCGATGAGGGGCGTTTCGATGTACCAGGGGGCGATGCAATTGACACGAATGCCGTCCATCGCCCATTCGACGGCCAAGTTGCGGGTGAGTTGGGTGAGGGCGGCTTTGGTCATGCCGTAAATGGAGCCGCTGCTAATGTGCGTCAGCGCCGACACCGAACTCATGTTGACAATACAGCCTTTGCTTGCTTTGAGCAATGGATATGCCGCCCGGCTCAACTCGAACACTGACCGTAGATTCACCTGCATGATGAGGTCATACTCGTCGTCGGCGTAGGCCATTGTGGCTTTACGGATGTTCATGCCCGCATTATTTATCAGGATATCCAGCTTCCCCCAGGTTTGCTGAACGTGTTCGATGATACGCCCGGCTACTTGCGGCTCGGCCATGTCGAAGGCTTTGCCCACGATGGAAAGCCCATTTTCAGCGGCTTCGGCACTCATGCTTTCGATGTCCTCCTCGCCACGGGCCAGCACCATCACTTCGGCTCCCGCCTCGGCCATCAGTTGAGCGCAGGCTTCACCGATGCCTTTAGTGCCGCCCGTGATGAGGGCTTTTTTTCCTTTGAGATCCCAATTTTTCATTTTATGTGGTAATGATTTTTGGTGTAAGAGTTGGGGTTGATTTTAAACATTTTACCTAAACCTAAAATTTATTTCATTAAAAAGGGAGAAAACTATGCTTTTTTACCTTTAATGTACAAGCTGTTCTTACAAGAAGACACGGACTTTGGCTTTTAAAATAAATAACCTACCTGACCGATGAGATTTACCAAACCCTTTTACTTCGTTTTTTTGAGTATCGTTGCGCTGGGTTTCCTGGCCGCTTCTTACCAAAACACCAATCCCAGCCGCATGGGCGGGGCTGCACTCGACACGCTCTACAATGACCTGACCGAAGCGCAGAAACGATCCCCACAGTACGCTGTGGCCGGACTAACCGTGGCCGAAGGGCTGGAAGCCAATCTCTTCGCGGCGGAGCCGACGATCACTAACCCTACCAATATCGACGTGGATCACCGGGGCCGCGTGTGGGTCTGTGAAGCCTACAACTACCGCCCCGCCATCAACGGCAACCCCACCAACTCGGAAGGCGACCGCATCGTGATTCTGGAAGACACCGATGGCGACGGTAAATCCGATAAGAGCAAAGTTTTCTACCAGGGCCCGGAGGTGAACGCGCCACTGGGCATTCTCGTTATGGGCAATAAGGTATTGGTGTCACAAAGCCCCTACGTGTGGCTGCTCACTGACACCGACGGCGACGACAAAGCTGACAAGAAAGAGGTGATTTTTGAAGGAATCGAAGGTGAACAGCATGACCATGGTATGCACGCTTTCGTCTTTGGGCCGGATGGCAAACTATACTTCAACTTCGGCAACGCGGGCGGTCAACTGCTCGACGGTAAGGGAAAGCCCGTTGTTGGTAAGGATGGCAAGCCGCTGGATTTCAAGAAAAATCAGGAAGGTATGGTTTTCCGTTGCGATCCTGACTTTACCAACGCCGAAATTCTAGGCAATAACTTCCGAAATAATTTCGAGGTGGCCATCGACAGCTATGGCACCATGTGGCAGTCGGACAATGACGACGATGGCAACAAAGGCGTACGTATCAACTACGTGATGCCTTACGGAAACTATGGCTATAAGGATGAAATCACCAAAGCGGGCTGGCGCGCCAACCGCACCAATATGGAGGATTCTATTCCCCAGCGCCACTGGCACTTGAATGACCCCGGTGTAGTTCCTAACTTGCTGCAAACGGGCGCGGGTTCGCCCACCGGTATGATTGTGTACGAGGGTCGTATGCTGCCCAAAGTGTTTCAGGATCAGATGATTCACTGCGATGCCGGACCCAACATAGTACGCTCTTATGTAGTAAATAAAGACGGCGCGGGCTACACCGCCAAAATCGAAAATGTGCTGGAAGGCAAGCGCGACCAGTGGTTCCGGCCTTCGGACGTTTGCGTGGCACCCGATGGCTCGCTCATCGTAGCTGACTGGTACGATCCCGGCGTGGGCGGCCACCAGGCGGGGGATCAAAAGCGGGGCCGCATTTTCCGCGTGGCCCCGGCCAACACGGCTTACCGCATTCCAACGGTGGACGTCACCAATGCTGCCAGTGCAGTGGAGGCTCTGCAAAGCCCTAACATGTCGGTGCGTTACATGGCCTGGAATGCGCTAAGAAAAATGGACAAGGCGGCGGTATCCCAGCTCAGCAAGCTTTTCAACGATGAAAGTACCAACCCCCGGATGCGGGCGCGGGCTTTGTGGTTGTTGAGCAAAATCGAAGGCACAGCTTCCCCTAGTTTGAAAAAAGCTTTGAAGGACTTCAACCCCGATTTGCGCATTACCGCCCTGCGAGCCACGCTGGAACTACCCGGTGACCACATTGCTACCATTTCCCAACTGGCCGACGACCCCGATCCGCAGGTGCGCCGCGAGTGCATTTTGGCTCTGCATGACAATAAATCAGAAAAAGCCGCTGAAATCTGGGCGGAACTGGCCAACCAGTACGACGGCAGAGACCGATGGTACCTCGAAGCGCTCGGCATTGGTGCCGAAGGACAATGGGATCGCTTCTTCTCAGCTTGGGTAGAAGGAGCGGGGGAAAACCCATTGGCCACCGCCGCGGGTAAGGATATCGTGTGGCGGGCCCGCACCGCCGAGTCGGTGCCGCTGCTGGCCTCGCTGGCGGGCGACCCATCAGTGGATCTGGAAAGTCGCCTGCGGTACTTCCGGGCCTTCGACTTCAATCCCGGCGGGAAGGAGAAGTCGGAAGCCTTGCTGAGAATCATGGAAGGCAAAGCAGCCAACCAAACTGAGATCAACAAACTCGCCCTACGCCACCTCGACCCTGATTTTGTCAAGAAAACACCCCGCGCCCTGGCTGCACTACAAAAGCTACTAGACTCGACCTACGGCACCACAGAGTACATTGAACTTATGGATCGCTACGGTCTTACTTCTGAGAACAAGCGGCTGTTTGACTTGGCCACCTCTAAGCCATATGAAGGCGTCGGCCGGGATGCAGGCCGAATTCTGCTGGCACAGGGCGGCTCTCCGATGGTTTGGAACGCTGTAAAAGGAACTGATACCAAGAAAGCAGGTGCTGCGCTTGCCGCTATTCGCAGTGTAGGAAGCAAAGAGTCGCTGGATATCCTGAAAACGGTGGCTCTCAATACAAAACATCCAATGGAAGTGCGCCGCGAGGCAGTAAAGGCCATCGGCGGTAGTGGTGGTGGTGAAGATTTGGTTTTAGAATTGTTAAGGGAGGACAAACTCCCCAAAGACCTGAAAACTGCGGCTGTACAAAGTGTCAACGGTGCCTGGCGGAAGTCGGTGCGCATGGAAGCCGCAAAGTATCTGCCCGGCGGAGCAACGGCTAGTGTCACCAAGCACCCGGCCATGCCCGAGCTCGTGAAGATGAAAGGTGACGCAGCGAAGGGCAGAGAAGTATTCAAAATGTACTGTGCGGTATGCCATCAGGTAAATGGCGAGGGCATGGACTTCGGTCCCAAACTCTCCGAAATTGGCAGCAAACTACCCAAGGAAGGCCAGTACATGGCGGTCTTTTACCCTAGCGCGGGCATCAGCTTCGGCTATGAGGGTTGGGAGGTGAAGTTCAAGGACGGCTCATCCGTCACGGGCATTGTGGCCAGCAAAACCGAAACCGACCTCATTATGAAATTCCCCGGCGGCAGCACTCAGGAATACAAGATGACTAATGTCAAGTCAATGAAGCAACTCGACGACTCCATGATGTCGGCGGGCCTGCACGAAGCCATGAGTACCGAGGAACTGACAGGATTGGTGGAGTATTTGGGCAGCTTGAAAAAATAAATTGTTTTAAAAAGGGTTAATGGTTAACGATACGCGGATTTCGATCTATATCAAAAGAAATCGTAAACCGCCGCTTCACTGTTGACCATTAACCCTTTTGCCCCCTCTACACCTTCACCTCCTCCCCACAATGCGGGCACTTTACCGTCTTGGCGGTGCGTGCGCTGCGCTTGGTTTCGTTGATTTGCTCGATGAAGCCGGAGGCCAGGATACCCGTCGGTAAGCTGAAAAGCGCCACACCGAGGATGGAAATGAAGCCACCAAAGACTTTCCCCAAAGGGGTAATTGGTACCATATCGCCGTAGCCTAGTGTCGTCATCGTAACCACACCCCACCAAATTGAGGTCGGAATGCTATTGAAAACCTCCGGCTGAGCCGGATGCTCGATGTAGTAGATGATACTGGAAGCAATCAACATCGCGAAGAGGAGGAAGGTGTAGCTCAGGATGAGCTCTTCCTTGGTATAACGCACTGCCGTTTTGATCATGTGCAGGGCGCGCGAGTACTTAGTGAGGCGATACAGCCGAACCAGCCGCAGAATGCGCAGCATCCGAATCAGCCCGAAGTCGGCGTAAAAGAAGGTGAGGTAAAAGGGTAGTATAGCGAACAAATCTACCAGCGCCCAGCCCGAAAAGATGAATTTCACCCGTCCCCAAAAAGGATCGCTATACTCTTTGCTCTCCACGCTCGCCCATACCCGCAGCACGTACTCAACCGTAAAGATCAGCACTGAGAAAATCTCGAAGTCGATGAACAACTGCTCCAGCAGGGGGTGCTCACGAATCTCCGGCACCGAGTGCATAATGATCGCCAACGAATTGAGCGCAATCAGCCCGATAATAAAAAGATTCACCATCAAAGGGAACCCCTTCTTACCCCGCGTGCTGATCGTCAGCGTATAGTGGACTCTTTTGCGGAAAGTAGACATTTGTTGTTGATTTGTTGAATTGTGTAATCGTTGAAACGGTCGGAACGGGCCGCCCCGCGCCGTCGCGGTGATGTTGATCTGGCGTGTTATTTATTTGTTCAAGTTATTGATTCATAATAAGTTCGATTACACGATTACACGATTACACGATTCAACAATTATACATCATTTAAACAGCGTTTCTCCCCCCACTACCGTCCGGACTACCTGCACCGACCGAATTTCGGTCAGCGGGATTTTCATAATGTCTTTTTGCAAAATCACGAAGTCGGCGAATTTGCCGGGCTCGATGCTGCCGCGCGTGCGGTCTTCAAAGTTGGCTTTGGCGGCCCAGATCGTCATGCCGCGCAGGGCTTCTTCGCGAGTCAGAGCGTTTTCCATTTGAAAGCCGCCGTCGGGGTAGTTATTGTCGTCGGTGCGGGCCACGGCGGAGTGAAAGCCGAAGAGCGGGTTGACGGCCTCTACCGGGAAGTCGCTGCCGAGCGGGATATAGCCGTTCTCCTTCATTAAATCTTTGAAAGCGTAAGCCGTTGCGATCCGCTCAGGGCCAAGGCGTTCGTCGGCCCAATACATATCGGAGGTAGTATGAGTGGGCTGCACGGAAGGGATAATCGAGTACTTACCGAACTTGGCAACGTCAGGCTTCGACACGATTTGGGCGTGTTCGATACGCCAACGGCGATCGTTGGAGCCTTTGAGGTACTTTCCGTACAAATCGAGCACGAGGCGGTTGGCCGAGTCGCCAATGCAATGGGTATTGGCCTGGAATTCGCTGTCGGCGATGCGGGCAAAGTACCCGTCCATCGTGGCGGCGGGCGTCAGCAGGAAGCCTGTCGAGGCGTCGTCGGCGTAGGGTTGGAGCAGGCAGGCCCCGCGCGAACCCAATGCGCCATCGGCGTAGATTTTGAACGAGCGTACCGTCAGGCGATCGCTTTGGTAAGGGCCTTTGAGTAGGTAGTAATCCAGGTTTTCGGGGCTGACGCTAATCATGGCGTAATCGCGGATTTTCAAACTACCCTCCTTGTGCATCTCGTCGATGAGGTCGATGTCGGTGCGGCTGAGTCCGGCGTCGGAAACGGTCGTCAGACCCAAAGCGAGGCAGGCTTTCTCGGCGGCTTTCAACATTTGACGCTTTTCTTCCTGCGTAGCCGCCGGAATGACGCGGCCAATGAGTCGCTGCGCATTATCTACCAAAATTCCCGTTGGCTGACCATTTTTCAATTGCACCAATCCGCCTTCCGCCTTGCTCGACGCGTTGACCTCGGCCATTTCCAGAGCCTTTGAGTTGACCAAAGCCGCGTGGCCGTCAATGCGGGTGAGATAGACCGGAATATCGGGAAATGCCTCGTCCAGTAAAGATTTGTCAGGGAAACGTGTGTCGTCCCAATCGTTTTGGTCCCAGCCACGGCCCATGAGCCATTCGCGGTCGGGATGGTCGGCACGGAAAGCCTTGAGCCGCTCCACGATTTCGGCATAAGAAGTAGTACCGACCAAATCGGTGGCATTGAGTTTTCCGCCCAAACCCATGAAATGGCTGTGTGGGTCGTACAATCCGGGAAAAACGGCCTGTCCGCCCGCGTCGATGACGGAGTCGGCCTCGTACTGGTTCAGGATATCTTCGCTACTGCCAACGGCCACGAACTTCCCGTCTTTTACGGCAAATGCTTCCTGGCTGGTGAAACTCGAATCTACGCTGTAAACTACCCCATTATGCAGAATCAAATCCACGCGATCTTTGGTCTGACACTGCCAAAGAAAAATTGGGATAATAAAACAAACGAATACTAAAATTCGGGCCTTGCGCATAAGTTGACGTGGTTTGAGGGTGGTTTGTCAGAACAATTAAGTATTCTTGTGAAGCGAATGTTAAATTAATCCCGGAATACCCACAATACCAAATTCATGCGATCGAAAACAGCTACTCGATTTATTGTCAGGTTCAGAATTTGTGCCATTCTGACCTTTCTGCTTGGCATCATTACACCAAATGCTTTTGCCCAAAACATCCTTACCCTCGAGCAAGCCATAGCCATCGCTCTGGAGGAAAACTACGCGATCAGAATTTCGGAAAAACGAATTTCAATTGCCGAAAACGATAACACGCTGGGCAACGCGGGGTTTCTACCCTCGCTCAACGTGGCGGCGCAAAAGAACTTCACGAACAGCCACTTGCGGCAGGAATTCTTCAACGCTCTGCAAGCTCCCATCGATCGCTCGGGTGTAAACAACAACAACTCCAACACCGGGGTATCGCTCAACTGGACGATTTTCGACGGCCTGGGTATGTTTGTTGCACGCGACCGCTTGGAAGAACTAGAGCAGGCTGGCCGTACCAATGCCAAGATCACCATCGAGAACACGGTGGCTGACATCAGTTCGGCCTACTACGAAATCATCCGGCAATACCAGCGGGTGCGGGCGTTGCGGAACGCGCTGGATATATCGAATGACCGTCTGGAACTCGCCAAAGCATTTTACGAGGTGGGTAGAGGATCGAAGGTGGATTTTATTAATGCCCAGGTGGATTACAACGGCGACACCGCCGCCTACATCGCGCAGGTACAGACGCTGGACAACGCCAAGATAGACCTGAACGCACTGCTGGCCAGAAATACAAGCGAAGATTTTGCGGTACCCGACACCGTGATTGCCCGGCGGGATATTTCGGTCGACGATTTGCGGCAAAACCTTCTGGCCCAAAACCCAAATCTTGTGTTTGCCGCCCAACAACGCCGCCTTGCGGAACTTAACATCAAGGCCCTCTCAGCGCAGCAACTGCCGCAGGTTGACCTGCTGGGCGGATTTGCCTATACGACCTCGAACAATCAGGCCGGATTCGGCCTCAAAAAAGGCCGAAACGATATTTGGAGCTACGGGGCGCGGGTGTCGGTCAACCTCTTCGACGGCTTCAATCAACGCCGGAGAATCCAGAACGCCAAGATCAATTCCCTCATCACGGAAGACCAGGAATCGGACGTACGGAATCAACTATTGGCGGCCTTCGACCGTTCGCTGCTCAGGTACCGGAACAGTCTTCAACTCGTGGCCCTCGAAGAAGCCAATACCAAACTAGCCCGTCAAAATGTCGAAATTGCCTTTGAACGTTATAAGGTAGGCAACTCTACTTCCTACGAATTCCGCGAAGTGCAGCGCAACACCGTCGCCGCCGAAACCCGCCTCATCGAAGCCGAATACAACGCGAAATTGGCGGAGATAGAACTACTTAGGCTGAGCGGAGGGCTGTTGGAGGAGGTGAGAATGTAATTGGAGTACCTGTGTGCCTAAGTACCAAAG
>NZ_JBGSXF010000421.1:0-2099 GCF_041751555.1 Persicitalea sp.
ACCTGGACTAACATGACGCCGCACATCGACAACAAGAAGGGAAAGAACGACGTGGACGAGGCGTCGGATATGTACGATACCCTCGAGTTTTTGCTTAAAAACGTCCCAAATAATAATGGTCGGGTAGGGCAGTACGGTACTTCATATCCCGGTTTTTATACCACGGCCAGTTCACTGAGCAAACATCCGGCTTTAAAAGCATCTTCGCCGCAGGCGCCCATCGCCGATTTCTTCTTCGACGATTTCCACCACAATGGCGCGTTCACGCAGGGGTACTATGGTACCTTCCCGGTATTTGGTATTCAGCACCCTAAGCCGATGGCTCAATCGTGGTTTACCGACAAGTTCATTCAGGCAAAACCCGATGGCTATACTTTCAACCTGAACATGGGGCCATTGAAGAATTTCGACAAATATTACAAAGATAATTTCTTCTGGCACGAAACGATGAACCACCCCAACTACGATGAGTTCTGGCAGAAGCGCGATATCCTGCCGCACCTCAAAGGCGTCACCTCGGCCTACATGACCGTCGGGGGTTGGTTCGACGCTGAGGATTTGTACGGGCCACTGAATACATACAAAACCATTGAGAAAAATAATCCGAACGCCTACAACACGCTGGTAATTGGGCCGTTCGGTCACGGACGTTGGGGGCGAGAAACTGGACACACCCTGCACAATGATATTTATTTCGGCGACAGTCTGGCAACCTTCTACCAAAAAAATATCGAAACCGAGTTCTTTACTCACTTCCTGAAAGGCGCAGGAGACGGCAAAACGGGTTTGCCCGAAGCTTATCTATTTAACACGGGCCGCAACGAGTGGCGCAAATTTGATAAATGGCCTGCCACACAGGCCAAGAAAAAAACGCTGTACTTCCACAAAGACGGTAAGCTGAGCTTCGACAAACCCACGACCGCCAGCGCCTACATCGAGTACCTCAGTGACCCGATGAAACCCGTTCCTTACACGGACGATCTGACGCAGATGACGGGCTTCACGCCCTTCAACTACATGTCGGAAGACCAGCGCTTTGCCGCTACCCGGCCCGATGTGCTGGTATTCGAAACGGACGTTCTAACCGAGGACATTACGCTGGGTGGAGAAATTATGGCGAAGCTCAATTTCAGTACCACGGGTACCGATGCCGACTTCTTCGTGAAGTTGATCGACGTTTATCCCGACGACGAGAAGAACCATGATTATATGGTGGACAATGAGATTGTCCTGGCGGGCTACCAGCAAATGGTGCGTAGCGAAGTGATGCGGGCGCGTTTTCGTAATAGCTTCGCTAAGCCCGAGCCGCTGAAAGCTAATACGCTCACGCCATTGAATTTCCGCTTGCAGGATGTGCTGCATACTTTCAAGAAAGGCCACAAAATCATGGTGCAAGTGCAAAGTACTGCCTTCCCGCTCTTCGACCGGAACCCTCAGAAGTACGTCGAGAACATTTATAAGGCTAATGCAGAAGATTTTATCAAAGCCACGCAGCGAATTTATACGCAGGGGAATGCGCCTAGTGGATTGGAAGTGGAGGTGCTGGATTAAACGGGAAAGATCAATTCATTTGCGATGCCAATTTTCTTGAAAATCTACGGGCTGACCTTCTTCTCGATTATTCATGACTTGATCAATGAACCTTTTCATTTGCACATAGCCGAGGGAAGTAACAAGCTTTGCAAATACTGGGTTTTCCGAGATGGAAGTATAGAACTGGCGGATAGTTCGGGCTACAAGCGAACCGAACTTAAAAAGATAGAGAAGGCGTTGAAAGAGAATATTACTTTTGTCATGGAATAATACAAAACTTACTGTTATGAGAACAGCATCAGAGTTAACTTCAAAACCAAGCACAAAAAAGCCTAAGGTCAGGCCGCGTGTCGATTGGACTGATTTGCCTGAGTTGGAACGTGCCGACGCAAAAGGAGATATGATTGTAGTCACACTGAAAGATCAGAGGGTCGTGCAATTTCCAGCAGCATGGTCGGAGATTTTAGCCAAAGCAAGCTTGAAGGAGCGAAAGCGGGTGAGAGTGGCGGCCTGGCATCTGTTTTGGGATGAACTCGATGAGGTAATCAGCATTGAGCAAGTGCTAT
>NZ_JBGSXF010000422.1:0-4263 GCF_041751555.1 Persicitalea sp.
TAAGGTGAACTACAGATCGTGGGGTCGCCTGAAAAAAGCAGTTTTTGCCATAGTTGCCAGATTTGGGGTAAAGTACAAAATATGTTTTGATGAAACGATTGATAAAAATATAGTGACGTTTAATTCTGCCTGATTACTTAAGTAGTACAATGAAATTAGTTTGCATTAATCTATCTTCGTCTGATGGGACGAAAAAACACGCCAGTCCTCAGCGAGGGGCAGCGCGCTGAGCTGACCAAAGGAGTCAAAACAGGCAAGAGCCATGCCTCGCGTAGTCGTTGCCAACTCATCCTGTTGAAGGCCGCAGGCCGCACCTCGAAGGATGTGGGCGAAATAGTGGGTATGTGCCACGTGAGCGTCAATAGTTGGCTGAAACGATATAACCAGGAGGAGGCGATGCGGCCCGCGTCGACGCGGGCGCGCCTCGGGGCGCCCCGTCTTGCCTCGGGCCATGCCCAGGCACCTTTTAAGGTGCAGCGGGCTGATGAGCGTGTGAGGTATGCTGCTCTGCTGCAAGAAGCAGCACAGGGCCAGCGTGCAGTGGCCCGTGTGCTCCATGCCCACCAGGCTGTTACCAGCATCGGCACCCTGCTTGACGAGCCAAAAGAGCAGTCTCTTGAAGCCCGCCGTAGTGTTGGCGAACTGGTCGTGGGTGAAATGGTCGAGACCTTCGGCCTCACAGAGTGCCGCGTCGATAGTGGCCTTGGAGAGCGCACGGGCGCCCCCGGTCGATACCGATAAAATACTGCTTGTTCATCGTCTTGGTGGTTTAGGTGAGAAATCCAGAACCGAATACACCGAAATGCTAATCCCCCTAATAAGCCTGATGCTTAGAATTCTAAATGGCAACCGTTCAGTGAAAAGGCGTGAGGGACTAATTCCGGCGATAAGTCTATTTGATAGGCGGCCGCCACGGGGCGGCCCGCCATAGTTCACCGCTAACACCTTCGGATCTTCTGGTATTGTACTTTTTGAAGTTAACAATTATCTCACAAATCTATGGGGCGGCCCCGTTCCTTTATTCCTTTCCTCGCTCCTCCTTATTCTTTAATTCCCCATCGCCTCCTTCCACCTCCCATACGCCTCCCGATATTCCTCTCCCTTAGCCGCATCCGGCTCTATGGTGTGGGTAGCGGTAAGGCCGACGAAGGCTTCTTCGCGATTTTTGTAGTGGCCTAGCCCCATTCCCGCCCCGCGGGCGGCACCCTGTGCACCGTCGGTATTGTAGAGTTCGACCGTCGCGCCGGAAATGCTGGCGAAGGTTTCGCGGAAAATTGGGCTGAGGAACATGTTGGCTTCCCCGGCGCGGATGTTTTTGAGCGACACGCCTAAGTTTTCCATGACCTGCATTCCGTAGTAAAGCGCAAAGACGATGCCTTCCTGCGAGGCCCGGATAAGGTGACTCAGGCCGTGGCGGTTGAACTGCAAGCCTTGGAAAGTCGCGCCGGGATCGCGGTTGCAGAGCATCCGCTCGGCCCCGTTGCCGAAGGGCAGGCACAGCAGTCCGTCGGAGCCGATGGGTGCTTGCGCGGCGAGGTCGTTCATTTCGGGGTACGACACGCGACGGTCCAGGACATTATTGCGCAGCCAACTGTTGACGATGCCCGTACCGTTGACGCACAGCAACACGCCGTAGCGGGGGGTTCCGAGTTTGTGATTGACGTGCAGGAAGGTATTCACCCGCGACTCGGCGTCGTACTTCGACTGGTCGCTCACGCCGTAAACCACACCCGAAGTGCCCGCTGTGGCAGCTACCTCGCCCGGTTCCAGGACATTGAGCGAAAAAGCGTTGTTGGGCTGATCCCCGGCGCGGTAGGTCACGGGGGTACCCTCTGCCAGCCCCAGCGCTTCGGCGGCGGGGCGGGTAAGCTGCCCCTGATCGCCAAAGGTAGGAAACACCTGCGGCAGCAAATCGGCCTCGAAACCGAAGTAATCCAGCAAGAATCCAGCGGGCTGCTCGTCCAGAAAATCCCAGAAAATCCCCTCCGACAGGCCCGAGGGCGTCGTGGCCACTTCGTCCGTCATGCGGGCGGCGAGGTAGTCGCCGGGAAGCATGAATTTATGAACTTTGGCGTAAATCGCTGGCTCGTTCTGCTTGACCCACGCCAGTTTGGAAGCCGTGAAGTTGCCCGGCGAGTTGAGCAGATGCGGCAGCACCACCTCCGGCCCCATCGCTTCGAGGGCGGCGTTGCCGACCTCCACGGCTCGGCTATCGCACCAGATGATCGAGGGACGTAGCACGTTCATTTCGTCGTCCACCACCACCAGGCCGTGCATTTGGTAGGAAATCCCGATGGCCCTTACCTCCTCGGGTGCGATCCCGGACTGCTGCATCACGGCTTTCGAGGCGCGGCAGGCGTTGGCCCACCACTGCTCGGGCTGCTGTTCAGCAAAGCCGGGCTGCGGGGCATCCATTGGCATTTCGGTTTCAGGGAAAAAGGCTGACGCCACGACCTGCCCGGTGTTGGCGGCCAACAGGCAAGCTTTCACGGATGAACTGCCGACATCGAATCCAAGGAAGTACATAGGTTTTTGGGGTTAGGGGAAGCGACAGAGCCGCAAAGCGACAAAGGTACAAAGGCGTGAAGCGACAAAGCAAAAAATCTACCGGATGCTAACCTAGCAAAAAAACGGACAGGGAATTTTTTCTTAACTTCAAGCGCACATTAGCTTTATTCAAGAAACCAAAAGTTAGAACCCCATTCAAGCGCAGCCATGAAATACGACTACATTATCGTGGGAGCGGGTTCGGCGGGCTGCGTCTTAGCCAATCGTCTTTCGACCGACCCGGCCAATTCGGTGCTACTGCTGGAAGCGGGCGGGCCGGACAAGAAGATGGAGATTCACATCCCGGCAGCTTACGCCAAACTTAACCGCAGTTCGGTGGATTGGGGGTACTCCACCGAACCGCAGGAATACGTACTCGGCCGCCGCTTGTACCAGCCGCGCGGCAAGACCTTAGGCGGCAGCAGTTCGATCAACGCGATGGCCTACGTGCGCGGCAACCGCGCCGACTACGACGAATGGACTTCCCTCGGAAACCCCGGATGGAGCTACGATGACCTACTGCCTTACTTCATCCGATCGGAACACAATGAACAGATTCAGAACGAATTCCATGGGCAAGGCGGAGTATTGAACGTCACTTTCGCCCAGCGCTACCGTACGCCCGCATCCGATGCCTTCGTGAAAGCGTGTCGCGAACTGGGCTTACCGGAAAACCAGGATTACAACGGAGCCAGCCAGTTGGGAGCGGGCCTGTTGCAGTTTACGACCAAGGGGCAGAAAAGGCACAGCACGGCGGGGGCTTTCCTGAAACCCGTACTGCAACGTCCTAACTTGAAAGTCGTCACCAACGCCCACACGCAACGCGTCTTAATCGAGAACGACCGGGCCGTAGGCGTGGAATTTGTCACAGGCCAGTCGTCCGTGCAGGTAGTTCAGGCTACCAAAGAGGTAATTCTCTCGGCGGGCTCTTTCAACTCGCCACAGTTGCTGATGCTCTCGGGAATTGGAGAAACGGAGGAATTGGCCAGGCACGGAATCGCCGTAAAAAAGCATCTGCCGGGCGTAGGCAAGAACTTGCAGGACCATCTTTTTTTACCCGTCAGTTCGCTATCCCGCGTTCCGCTGGCCAACCACGAACTACGGCCCCACCGACAAATCATCGGGCTGCTGAACTACGCCCTGTTCAAAAAAGGCCCCTTCACGATGGGGCCGCTCGAGGCAGTGGCTTTCCTGAAACTCACGGATTCTGCCGACCCGGTCGATTTTCAATTTCACTTTTCCCCCACGTACCTCGGCAACGACGAGAGTGCCGACCTCTACAACCTCGATACGTACCCCTACACCAATGGCTACACCATACTGCCAACCCTGCTAAAACCCAAAAGCCGGGGCTACGTGGCGCTGCGCTCGGCGCATCCGGGCGACGCGCCGCTGATTCAGCCCAACCTACTCTCGGCCGAAGACGACTTGAAAACGCTTCTGAAAGGAACCAAAATGGCCATTGAACTCATGCAAGCCAAAGCGTTCGACAACTATCGCGAGCGCATAAGTACCCCGCCCGACTACGGCTCCGACGAGGCGCTCATCCAGCACATCAAAAAAAACCTGGAAACAATCTATCATCCGGTGGGCACCTGTAAAATGGGTCAGGATGAGGAAGCCGTAGTGGACGAAAAACTCCGCGTTCGCGGCATCGAGGGGCTGCGCGTCGTGGATGCTTCCATCATGCCCCGCATCGTGGCGGGCAACACCAAT
>NZ_JBGSXF010000423.1:0-20042 GCF_041751555.1 Persicitalea sp.
GAGGTGGTTCCTAAATGGCCCAGTGCCCCCGCCGAAATCACTTCCCCGGTGCTGTCGAAAGTGTAATCAGCCCCGATAGCTTGCGCGTTGTCCTCAATCACGTACATATCATTTGCCTTACAAAGATCGAGAATAGGCTCCATTTCGGCGCATTGGCCAAACAGATGAACAGGCACCACCGCCCTGGTTTTGGCCGTAATTGCCTGCTCCATATTCTGAGCGGTGAGGTTGAATGTCTGCGGGTCCACATCGACCATGACCGGCACCAGGCCCAGCAGGGCGATCACTTCTGCTGCGGCTACGTAGGTGAAGGCCGGAACGATCACCTCGTCGCCCGGACGCAGGTCGAGCGCCATCATGGCCAGTTGCAGGGCGTCGGTGCCGTTGGCGCAGGAAACCACCTGCCCGACGCGGAGGTATTCTGCCAATGTTCCTTCAAATTGGGCTACTTGCGGGCCCTTGATGAAGGCCGTATCGTCGATACAGCGCTGCATGGCGGCATCCACGGCGGGCTTGATGCGCAGGTACTGCTGCTTCAAGTCCACCATGTGAATGGGGGTGGTAAGTGCCGGTTCGGCGTTACGGGCTGGCCCTTCTATGTTAGAACTATGCTTCAAATCGGAAATGCTATTGTTGGGTTGTCGGCGGGGCACCCCACTACTAGCTAATAACTTAGCCTCTACTGACTACGGGCCTTGTGATAAAATATGTTTTTAAGAATTTTTTCCAAATACGCCATATCGGTCTTGAACGGGGCCTTTTCGTAGGATTCCAGGTACCTTAACTCCGACTGCACGATCTCTTCAAAGTCTTTAGGCAGATCGGCGTAAAAGGGTGGAAGCAAACCCGGCTTGTATTTTGGGCGAATGGCCCGCAGATTCTCAGGATACAAACTAAAATAATGCGCACTAATGGGTCGAACGCCGATCAATTTAATGTCGCCCCGTAGCAGGTTGTAGAGCATCGGCAGTTCGTCGATCCAGTATTTTCGGATAATTCGCCCGCCCGTGCTTACCCGGTAGTCGTTCTTAAACTTTCCGCCCGCGTCGAGGCCGTTGGTCCGGTGCATATAAGACTGGGCATATTCGGCGTAGGGATGCATCGATCGAAACTTGTAGACGGTAATAGGCTTATTGTTTTTGCCCATCCGCTGCATCGAAAAGAGTACGCCCTCTTTGGGCAAGGGGGCGTAGGAACTGGGAGCTACGTCGTCATGGGGCTGAGCGATAAAGAGCGTATGGGCAGGATTTTCCAGAATATGGACAAGGTCAAAACCGTGGTAGATAAGTCGGCCCATGATCTCGGACTTGGACATATCGACCGGAATGCCCAGCAGACGGCTCAGTTTTCGCAGTCCTTTGAGCTTGGGCAACACGCGTCGGCCCAGGAAGTGAACAATATAGTATATTTTGAAGATGTAGGCCGGGTACCTGTCCTTGACGGCGTTCTTGATATTTTCGGCGGTCGTGACTTTAAAGGCAAAGTATTGCTGCTTCGACAGGCTTGCCCGCACCTTAGTGAAAATCTGGGCAGGATCGTGCGCCTTGACCATCAGCCCATCCAGCAAAATATGCTTGATGCCGCCGGGCAGATCCTCGTGGACAAGATGGGGTTGGGAAATGGCAAACCACTCAGATGGTGCGGCAAGCTTGGCCAGGTATATGGCAGTCTCATCCGTAAAGTCCAGGGTAAAATTTGAAGCGTTCGGAACATGTGCCCCCAACCCGGAAGGCTCAGCGAGGGCATGAGAGACTTCTCTTGCCTGGAAAGAGGGGATAGAATAAGTATTCATACTGAGGACGTCTGACAAGTGTGTGATACTATCTGTAAAAAAAAGTCAACAATTGAATTAAAATCTCAAATCGACTTTCCCCTTTTCAAAAATGGCCTTAAGGTCAAATACGATCGAATTGTGATCCTTCCGATACGATTCGATGGGCAGGGCAAAAAATTCCCGGTGGGCCACAGCCACCACAATGCCATCGTAGCGCTGACCCTCGATG
Source organism: Persicitalea sp. (assembly GCF_041751555.1). Taxonomy (NCBI): domain Bacteria; kingdom Pseudomonadati; phylum Bacteroidota; class Cytophagia; order Cytophagales; family Spirosomataceae; genus Persicitalea; species Persicitalea sp. Next base: position 2,004 of record NZ_JBGSXF010000423.1, read on the forward strand.
CTATCGGTGAGGGCAATTCCGTAATCACCCTGCACTTCGGCGGGCAAGGCCCAGGGATCGTACACCTCCGTTTCCAGGCCAAAATCTTTCAGCTCGCGGTACACGTCCATCACCTTCGTATTCCGAATATCGGGGCAGTTTTCCTTAAAGGTAATACCAAGGATCAGCACCCGGCTTTTCTGGAGTACCAGTCCATTCGCGATCATGGCTTTGAGTAATTTCTTGGCGACGAACGCCCCCATGCCGTCGTTGATAGCCCGTCCCGATGAAATTACTTGTGGTATGTAGCCCAGACTCTGGGCTTTGTGCACAAGATAGTAAGGATCTACGCCAATGCAATGACCGCCCACCAGGCCAGGCGTGAATTTCAGGAAGTTCCATTTGGTGCCGGCCGCTTCCAGCACTTCAGTCGTGTCTATGCCCATCCGGTCAAACATCAGGGCCAGTTCATTGATGAAGGAGATATTGATGTCGCGCTGGGCGTTTTCGATTGCCTTAGCTGCCTCGGCTACCTTCATGGAGGGTGCCTTATACACCCCCACCTCAATGATTGAACCGTACAGTTCTTCCAGACGATCCGCCGTTTCGGGAGTAGAACCCGAAACGATTTTCAGAATCTTGGTCAAAGTGCGCTCTTTGTCGCCAGGGTTGATTCGTTCGGGGGAATAACCGCAGAAAAAATCCGTATTGTACTTCAGGCCACTTTGTTTTTCAAGTATCGGGACGCACACTTCTTCGGTGCAACCCGGGTAAACCGTAGATTCGTACACCACGATGTCTCCCTTTTTCAAAAGCTTGGCCACCATCGTAGAGGCCGCTATCAGGTGTCCGAGATCTGGTTTATTGAACTGGTCGATCGGCGTCGGGACGGTAACGATGTAGATCTCACAGTTCTTCAGGTCTTTCGTTTGACAGGAAAGAGTTAAATTCAAAGCTAATTCGAGCTGCTCTTTGCTTACTTCCCGTGTATGATCAACTCCATCCATGAGTTGGGAAATACGCGTACAATTTGTATCAAATCCAACTACCTCTCTACGCTTACTGAACTCGATTGCCAAGGGAAGCCCCACATATCCCAGCCCAATAACCGCTATTTTATGATGCTCGCTTGATCTCATCAATGGGATGATAGGTTTGTAGTGGTAGTGGTGAATAAAAAAATTGGCATAAAAGTAGATTCAAAAAGACGCTTTGGCCACGCTTTTTAAGCTTAGAGTGAAATTTTCGTTTATTTTTAATAAAATTAATATTAAAAATCCTATTATTACGCTCTAAACCTACTTGTTTTTTTCCGGGGTTTAAATCTTTGGCCGTGCAAGATCGGTGATTTATAGCTATTCTTCCCAAAATTTTATAATATAATTATCAACCGGTACATAGAATTGTAATTTTTTTGAAAACAATGCGTTTGTAGCTCTTCATCCAAAAGCACCTTATACGAAGCTGTTTAAAGTTTTTAAGTATTTGATAAACAATAGACTTGTGTTTCAGTCTTTTGACTCAGTTTAGTAAAATATTTTTGGACAATGAAACTCTTTGATTCAGGTGGAAATAACTAACTGGCTAATTGTGAGCTATCTAAGCAAATCCAAAATAACTTTAAACCAATTCTACTTCTAAAATGATTTGACAAGTTGCGGTGGCGGCTGAGCGTCAGCGGGATATTGGACATTTCAGCTCCGGCCTCTAGGTTTGCACAGTGGTAATATTCCAAGAATCAGTAATTTTCTGAAAGAAATACAGAGCTGATTCAGCCGGCCGGCCGGCCGGCTGAATCAGCTCATATATCGCTAACCTTGCCGAGCGACAGGTTATCGCAGCGGCGCCCCTCCCCGTCCAGCTTATCATTATGGCAAGCTACCAAATCCTGGAATATTACCGACCTCCAAATCTTATAGGCCGTCGCAGTGTCCTTCTTGCTCTTGCGGAACCAATCTCGGTCGGAGAGGATGACCAGCCGCATCAGCTATCCGATTGTAGACTATCCTGTCGTTGGTGTAGATGGTGGCCCGATTGCGGCCGTGTTCTGGCAGGTTCTTCAACAGCCTCTTGGCTCCTTCCTCACCGCAGTCACCAATGACCAGGGCCATCAAAAAAGCAGGGCCACCAGCTGTCGCAATCCTTGAAAGCTTTGTCAATTTCGTCTGGGGTATTGACGATGGCTACTTTTGGAAAGCGGTGTTTCAGCATTTTCTCCACGCCATTTCCAATGTCGGAAGGCCACAACCGGACTTCCGATTCCGGCAGGTGCTTTTCCAGCAGGGTAAGCACGCCGGGGGTATGAGCAATGTCGCCGATGTTGACCGTTTGCCAGGAGGAACGAAGCAGGATCGCTTTGCCGCGGCCGGTTACGGTGCGTGACGTTATTCCAGCCACTGAGTCCAGGCTGGCAATGCACCCTGCCAACAGCGGGAGTGATTTGAGAAATTCGCGGCGGTGTTTTTTGTTCATTATCACTGGGACTAGGGAGTGTGCTTTGTATTTTTCGCACATGTGTTAGGAGGTATGTAGGAGGTATGTGAGTATAAAGCGAGTCAGCGGCACCTATACCCTACGGATCATAAAGGGCTACAAAAAGTACTGCCGTCCCACTTTGAAAGACTCAATTATTTCAAAAACACCTGAGCCGAGTTCACTTTTGTGAGGTAATATTGTCTTCCCAACTTGGTAGATAGTGAATGAATTCCTCATTTTTAACCATATAATGCCTCTATGAGCTGCATCTGGACGGGCCTGAACTTCTTTCCACACTGGGTGAGAGGCTCCTAAGCATTCAGCGCAATGGCGCTGGTCGTCTATGACAGGCCGGACACTTGCATAGGATTGGCCAGGGCCGCAGCTCAAATGTCGGTCTCGTTAACACGGACGTTTTTTTGCCCGGCTTCTCTTCCTTTCTCGATGGCCTACGGCGTCTGGTTCTCCGGCTTGCCCAGCAAGAACTCCTACCGTACCTTCTCGGCCAGTGCCTTTTTAGTACGGGCGGAGATCACCTCCTGCTGGTTCGCCAATCAGATTGTGCTGAGCTGTCGTTACCATCGCCCCGATGGTCAGCGTGTTAGCCTAGGGCATATCGGCGCACACGAAGGCGACCCGAGTCGTGTAGGGTGAAGGTGAAGGCCGTGTTGCAGATCAGCAGGTCTAGCCTGGCGATCAGCATCACGGCTCCTTCGCTTTTGCAAACGGCGATGGCCCTCAGCTTGGGCTGGTCGTTGCGCTTGCCCGGCTCAATATCCTTATACTCTACAACGATCTTGCCCCGTCTGCGGGTGAAGGCCTCAACCCCGGTGCCCTCCTGACACTATCAGCAACACAACAAACCTTACTTTCACATTAAAATTTCTCAAAAAAAACACAACATGCTGTAAGTGGGAAATCAGGCTGGTATGTCTTATGTTATAGGCAAACATGATGAAAGACCCAAAAAGTGTGCGCCAAGCGATCCCAATCAGCCTATGTCTCAACCAGAAAATATTCAGTCCGATCTACCTTTTCGGGAGAATTTGCCTTTGCTACAGCACGGCGGTCTCAATTCTCCGGCACAGCCATTGGTCGAATCGGATGAAATCTTCTTGAAACGGGCCATAGACGCTTGTCCCGATAAAGGCATAGAGTTACTCTACCGACGCTACTTCCAGCCACTGTGCAGCCATGCCATCAAATACGTCGGCTCCAAGACAGTGGCCGAAGACCTGGTATCGGAAGTATTTTATGAGTTCTACCGGAACGCCTCCTACACCCATATTACAACATCGTACCGCTTCTATCTGTTCAGGGCAGTGAGAAACAGGGCCTTCAATCATGTGCAAGGCAACCTCAGGAAAGCAGAAATCCTGGCCGATTTGTACGATACCAACGCCTCGCACAGCGAAAGTCCCGAGGCCATCAGTCAGTTCGAGGAATTGTACCAAGATGTCCAGAATGCGGTCAATTCACTGCCTATCAGTCGGCGGAGGATCTATATGATGAACCGCTTCGAGGGCAAAAAATACCAGGAGATTGCCACTGAATTGGATATTTCGGTTAAAACGGTCGAGGTGCAACTTTATCGCGCCAATAAATTTATCCGCACACTCCTCAGGAGCAAATGGCTTCCTTTTTTACTACTGTCTATACTCACTTAACATCCACTCTGATTCACACCAGATTCAAGTGGTTTTTTCTTTCGCTTTTTTTTAGTGAAACCAATAGCATCAAATGAATTCCATGATCACCAAAGAATTGCTATTCAGCCATTTCACGGGTAAAACATCGGCGATGCAAAAGCAATCGATCGACGAATGGGCCTTGATCAAGGCCAACGAGGAACTTTACTACAAATGGCTGGAAGAATACGAAGCCAAACATCCAGAATACCCTGCTGACATCGACAAGGCTATTTCCAACTACCGTCATTTTTTGGAACAGAATCGAAAGAATGCATTCGCTGAGAAACCGGGGGATATTATTGACCCGGTAAAAAAGGGGCGACGGTGGCTGCTTGCTGTTGGAGTGGCTGCCTCCCTATCGATTATTCTGCTCGTTTTTGGGATGAGAAATACCGAATTATGGAAATACAGGACCCTAAGGACCGGCTACGGTAAAACGCGCACTGTGCAGCTGTCCGACGGCAGCCGCGTTATCCTCAACGCCAACTCTTCCCTGAGAATCCCCAGATGGGGCTTTGGTAAAACCAGCCGGAATGTATTATTGGCGGGCGAAGCTTCCTTTTCGGTGAAGCATATCGCCACAAACCAAAAATTCGTCGTTCAGACCGCCAAAGAGTTCGAGGTAGAAGTGCTGGGTACCGAATTCACGGTCTTCGCCCGGGATCGGGGCACCAGGGTCGTCCTCAACAAAGGAAAAGTGCAGATCAATCTTCGGGAGGGCCGCAGCACGCGCAAGATGGTCATGAAACCGGGCGACCTAGTCACACTTGATAAAAATAGCCACATCGAAAAGAAAAGTATTCCTAAGCCCGAAATTCTTTCCGCCTGGCAGAGTCATCGTTACGAATTCGATAAGACGGCGTTGCAGGAAATCGTGTACCTGCTTCAGGAAAACTACGGCCTGGAAGTGGAGGTCGAAGATAAAGGTCTGCTTTCTCAGACGGTGTCGGGAAGCCTTACGGTCGATAACGCCGACCACATTCTTGAGTTAATCGAAACAGTGCTTGGTCTAAAGATCACAAAGGACGGGCACAAGGTTCACATTTCGCAAAACAAACAATAACTACCAAACCCAACCAAACATGAAACGAAGATTTTACCCGAGTTGGCAAGCGGCAGCATTGGCCCTGCTTTTGGCGGCGGGCGGACAGCTTTGCGCTGCCCAGCCCGCTTACGCCCACATCAAGCAAATTGACAAAGAACGACAAAGCCAGCCCAAAACGGTCTCATTGAAGGAGGCACTGGGCACGCTCAAAGCGCATTATGGTGTCGATATTGTCTTCGCCGACCGTACCGTAGAATTATTCAGGGTTTCCGCTGACGTTCTGGATTATCAATTGACGATAGAAAAGAATCTGTCGAATGTACTGAGGGCGAGCGGGTTGAAATTCAAACGCATGAAAAACGGTTCTTTCGCGATTCTCGGAGTGAAAGCGGCCGAACGACCTGCCGAACCCGCGCAATCTCCCGCCAATTCCTCCGCGAATACCGGAGCCACCAGTCAATTCCAGGAAAGCAATCTGCTCGCTGCCGCCATACCTGCCGCCCTGGACCGAAAGATTACGGGCCAGGTGAATGACGAGAAAGGGGAGGCATTGCCCGGCGTAAGCGTGATTCTCAAGGGCAAGACCCGTGGCACAACCACCGACCAAAACGGGGCTTTTTCCCTGGAAATCGAGGAAGATAGCGATGTGCTGATTTTTTCCTATGTCGGGTATCGTTCCAGGGAAGTGGAGGTGGGAAACCGCTCGAACTTCAGTATCATTTTGGAAATAGACGACAAACTTCTGAATGAAGTCGTGGTTGTGGGTTACGGTTCGCAAAAACGGGCCGAACTGACCAGTGCGGTGTCGTCGGTCAAGGGCAAAGATTTGGAAAATATTCCCCTGGCCAGCGTCGATAACTTGTTGCAGGGCCGGGCCGCCGGGGTGCAGGTCAGCCAAAGCAGCGGACAGCCAGGTGGTGCCCTTACGGTGCGGATCCGGGGGAACACTTCGGTGCAGGGCGGCAACGACCCACTCTACGTGGTGGATGGGATTTTGATTCAGTCGAACAGCGTGGACCAACTGGCCGACGGCGGGTCGGGTAGTAGCCCGCTGGCCGACATCAATCCAAACGATGTGGAATCAATCGAGATTCTCAAAGATGCCGCTGCTACGTCTATTTACGGAGCCAGAGCTGCCAACGGGGTCGTACTTATCACCACGAAACGAGGCAAGGCGGGCGCACCGAGCATCAAATTCAGCACGTACATGGGTAGCCAGCAGATTACCCGCACCATCTCCCAAATCAATTCCGATCAATACCGGGAGTACGTGCGCGAATCTTGGGCCAATTCGGGTCGGGATATTCGCTTGGGCGATCCGATTGCGGCATTGGACACCGTCAATTACAATAAAGATTTCTACTGGCAGGATGCCCTTTTCCAAACCGCACCCATCAAGAACTACGAACTTTCGGTGAGCGGTGGACAAGATAAAATCAATTATTACCTCAGTGCCGGATATTTCAGTCAGGATGGAATTTTAATCAATTCGAAGTATGACCGCATAACGGCCCGTTCCAATGTAGAGTACCGCCCTACGAACCGCTTTACGGTGGGTAATACCTTTACTTACAGTCATAGTAACAGCAACCGCGTCAGCGAGTCGAATACCGACTCGCGGGGGGTCATTTATCGTACCCTGAGCCGCACTCCGACCGATTCGCCTTACGACGCCGCTGGTAATCTGTTGCCCAACAATACCATTACGACGCTGGTAGCCTCGTACTTAAAAACCGGTTCTAATCGACTCATCACCAATTTGTATGGCGACTATGAGATACTGAAAGGACTACGGTTTCGCTCGTCCATCGCCCTTGACTATTTGGCGTTTAAAGAAGACCGTTTTTACCCCTCCTTTATTTTCTCTTTCGGGACGGCGAAGCGTACTGGAGCCGCGCAACTGACGCAGCAACTCAACTGGATTAACGAAAACACGCTGACTTATACGCGGCAATTTGCGCAGAAGCACAACGTGACGGGGCTGCTGGGGTACAGTCAGCAACAAAACAACACTGAAACGATCGGTGGAGAAGGCTCGCTCTACGCCACGGATTTGATTCCGACACTGAACGCAGCCCCCCAGCGCGACAACCTTTACACAACCAAAACGGTGTACGGTATTGCCTCTTACTTTGCCCGCGTCAACTACGATTATGAGGGGAAGTACCTCTTTAGTGCCACCGCCCGCTACGACGGCTCATCGCGCTTTGGGGCCAACAACCGCTTTGGTTTTTTCCCGTCGGCATCGGTGGGTTGGCGCATTTCTGAAGAAAGCTTCCTCAAGGGTAATCAGCACATCAATGATCTGAAACTGCGGGCCAGTTTAGGCAAAACCGGGAATCAGCAGATTGGCAATTTCGTGTCGAGGGGGTCACTGGTTATCGGAGCCAACTACAACGGGCAGGGTGGGGTCGTACCAGCTAGTAACGGGCTGCCCAACCCCGACTTAAGTTGGGAAAGCACCACCCAGTGGGACATAGGGCTCGACCTGTCGCTGTTCAACAGCCGCGTGACGTTTACCACCGACTACTACCACAAGCGCACCGACGATTTGCTTTTCAACCAGGTGATTCCAACCCAAACGGGCTATAGTTCTATTGCCGTCAACCTGGGCTCAATTGAAAACAAAGGCTTTGAGTTCGAATTCTCGACCCGCAACCTGACCGGAGCGTTCAAATGGACAACGGCGCTGAACATGGGCTTCAACCGGAACAAAGTGCTTAGCCTGCCCAACAGTGCCGACATTATTGTGGGGCAATCCATTCTACGGGTGGGACAGCCCATCGGCAGTTTTTACGGCTTTCAGCAGCTACGGGTATTCCCTACGGATGAGTCCAATACCAATCAGCTTCGGTACAATAACGCGAGTGGGTTTGTCTATAAAGGGGGAGACGTAGAATTTCTTGATGCCAACGGCGACAACGTCATCAATAACAGCGACCGGGTGATTTTAGGCAATCCAAACCCCGATTTTACGGGTGGCTTCACCAATAATTTCTCTTACGCTGGCTTTGATCTGAGTGTGTTTATCAATTTTTCATTCGGTAACGACATTTCTAATCTGGTTCGGCGCGACCGCGACAGCCACCGACTCGGTACGGGCGCCGGTGCCTCAACTGACGTGCTGACCCGCTGGCGAAACCCCGGCGACATCACTGATTTTCCCCGGATTTATGTGGGAGACACCCGGCAAAATGGACGGACTAACTCCTCCTATTGGCTGGAAGATGGGTCGTTTGCCCGGCTTAAGACGGCTTCACTGGGCTACACGCTGCCGGTTAAACTGATTTCAAAAATCGCCATGAAGTCAGCCCGCCTGTATGTAACGGGACAGAATCTGCTGACGTTTTCGCGCTACTCTGGCTTCGATCCCGAAACAGTCAATACCTCATCCAATGCCAACGGAAACGCGATTCAGTACGGGCTTGATTTGGGATATTATCCTATTGCCCGATCGGTTATTATTGGGATCAATGTGGGCTTCTGACCTTATTTTTTTACCTGTTCAAGACTTTTTTACGTATGAAAAATAACCTCAAATTAGTGTTTAGTAGCTGTGTACTTGCAGGTTTGCTCACTGCCTGCGATGTACTCGACACCAAGCCGGTGGACAGCATCACTCAGGATAATTTCTGGAACACGCCCGACGAAGCCACGGCGGCCGCTGTGGGTCTCAACGACGGGATGCAGGATGCTACGCAGTACGTTGGTGTGTGGGGCGATTTGCGGGCCGACATCTTCAGCAGCAAACGGGGAAATCTGGTTCAGAGCTTGGTTGATGTGATGCTGAATAACATCTCACCGGGCTCAGAATACAGCAGCTGGACGCGGCTGTACACCGTTGTGGGCCGGGCTAACTGGATGTTGGCCAACCTGCCCCGCGTATCGGGCTTAAGCCAGAAACTCCAGGACCAGTATACCGGTGAGGCCGCGTTTGCGCGGGCGTTCTGCTACTATTATGCCGTTCGGCTCTGGGGCGATGTGCCGCTCATTACCCAGCCGTACACCTCGGCTACGGCTGATTTTTTGCAACCCCGCAACCCTAAAGCGGAGGTGCTGGCTCAGATTGAAAAAGACATCGACCTGGCCATTTCCAAATTGCCGGATACCTACAGCACCCTGACCGATACCAAAGGACGGGCCACGCGCTGGGCTGCTTTGGCTTTGAAAACGGACTTCTCCCTTTGGATGGCTAAAGTAGAGGGTAAGACCGATTATTATCCGAAAGCACTGGCCACCGCCGATCAGATTATCAAGTCCGGGATGTTTAGATTAGTAACCGGGGCCGCGTATGCCGATTTATTTGCGGTTAAAAATCAATCGGAAAGCATCTACGAAATTCAGTTCAATAATTCGCAGAATGAACTTCAGGAAGTTAATTCGCCCGCTTCGCTAACGTCCTATGGCCCGTTCAGCGCGACCAATCGGCTACTGATTCATGAAAAACTGCTGGCTACCTTTGAACCCAATGACCTGCGCGTACCGGCTATCACACTCGATGTGACCAGTAGTTCGCCGAAGTATATCAAATACCGAGGTTCACCCACGGGCGTTCAGCAGCTCACTTTTTTTGATGCCAATATCATCATTTACCGGCTGGCTGACATCATTCTACTCCGGGCCGAGATGCTCAACGACCAGGGCCAGACCGCAGCCGCGCTGGCTGACCTGAACCTGATTCGCAGCCGCGCCGGCTTGCCCCCCAGCACAGCCACTACACAAACTCAGTTGAAGGATGCCATCCTGAAGGAGCGATACGTAGAACTCTGCGCCGAAGGCAAACGCTGGTTCGACCTGATCCGCAACGGCGTTGTCACCCGCGAACAACCGCTGATTACCGATCCAGGCAATTACCTCTGGCCCATCAACGAGGGGCTGTTGAATGCAAACTCCCAACTCACCCAAAATCCGTTCTACAACTAAACCGCCTGATGCCATGAACAAACACCGGCTCTTAATAGCAATCATCCTGATGCTGTGCGTGGGGTGCCAGACCTCCTTCAAATACGAACCGTCTCCCACCCGGCCCAGTGGCAAATTAGATACGAACATCATCGATTTTCTAAAAAGCCGCCCCGATGCCTTCAGTTTGCTGTCGCAGGCCATTGACCGGGCCGGGCTGACCAGCACCCTCAGCAGCGGAACTTTTACGCTTTTTGCGCCCGATGACCCGGCCTTTAAAGCCTTCCTGGGTACCAAAAAACTGGAAGACATTCCGGTGGAGGACCTGCGGAAAACCCTGTTGCTGCATCTACTGGATAAGAAGGTTCTATCGCAGGATTTGACACTCGATATTACACCCTATCCCTCGCAGTTGACAGGCCGGAGTGTTAACCTGAGCCGGAATGTTTCGTTCACCGTCACCGTAAATGGCAACAGGGTGTTTGTTTCCAACCTGGAACCAACCAACGGCGCTATTCACGTCATTCCGGCGGTACTGCGTTGAACCTGCTGACTATCCTATAAAAAAGACCAAATCCAATGGCTGGAAAAAGTAAACTGGACTAACATGAACAGAAGGGAGACCATAAAATTGATCGGGATAGGCTCTTTGTGTGCCTCAATTCCCTTCCCTAAACTTTTTGCCGGTTCCCCGGCCCACAGGCACAGGAGCGATTTTTTCCTATCCCAAAAAGAAGACGTTTTACAGTTTTTGAAAACTACCCGGTATGAGGGTGAGGGCTGGGGACGCTGGAAATACAATGTGTTGATGGACCGGAAGTACGGCCTGGAATCTTCGGCAATGGGTATCACAATTCTGGATATGCTGGGCGAGTTGACCGCAGTACCCCAGGCAGACAGGAAACAGGCTGCTGCGTTCTTCCAGTCAACCTGGAACCCGAAAGAACTGTACTACATCGATCCCCTGGTCAGCGAGCCAGATCGCATCAGCGATTTTCATTCGTGGGAACACATTTGGGCGCATATGTCCGGTGCCGCGCAGGGCGCGCTTCGGCTGCTGGGCGTTGAGCCAAGGTCAAGGGGCGACAAAGCCCCTTTCGTAGATTTGACGAAGGTGGATGTTCGGGACTGGATGTTGAGTCAGGACTGGTCGAACCCGTGGGGAAACGGAGAACGATTTACAAGAGTCATCCGATTTTATTGGGAAAATCTACCCGCCAGCAAAAAAACGTTGACCGAGCCAACCATTCAAAAAGCGTTCGCCACCCTGGAAGAACATATTCTTGACCCCAAAACCGGACTGCCGATAAAGCGCGGGTGTGAAAGTATGGAGCGGGGAATGGCGGGTCTGTTCAAGCTGATGTCCGCCTACAGGATCGTGGGGAAAGAGGTTCCCCACGCAAAAAACGCGCTGGACTCGGTGTTGGCGTTGCAACAGCCCAACGGACAGTTTGGCGAAGGAGGAAACTCCCCCATGACCATCAACTGGGACGCGATGAAGGTATTGAAAGACCTGAACCAGCAGTTAAATTACGGCTATCGGTTTGCCGAAATACGCGATGCGGGCAACCGGATGGCTGATTTCCTGTTGAAAGTCCACAAGAAAAAAGACGGCGGTTTCTCGTATTTCCCTAGGGAATGCGCGTCGGTCCATAACTCAGTGCGCATATCCGAAAAGGGGGCCGTGGGCGATATGGAAGGGACGAAGTTTAGCCTGTACTGCTTTTCTTACGCTGATGAGTGGAATGCACACCTCATGAAATGAACAGGAAAATAAAATTCACCTTCCTTATCGCGGGATTATGCTTTTCCCAGGTCGCTTTTTCCCAAAAAAGCCAAGCCGACGAGCTGCCTCTGACCGATTACGTGGCGCAGATAGACAGTCAGTTTGCCAGCGTACCCGCCTGGCTATGGGATTTGTACGAGCCGTCCTCGGGTGGTTTTTACGAGAACATCGCGATGCGGCGGCAACCAGAACGATTTGGCCCCGACATCCAATCGACCATGCAGGCCTTAAACATGCTGGCGGATTGTGGCTACCCAGCCGGGCAACTGCCCGACTCAGTGCGTCGGCAGGCGATTCACTATTTCCAGTCGCGACAGGATTCCAAAACGGGCTTTTTTGTCGATCCGCACTACCCGCAGGCCCTGAAATCGGAACGGGTGCTGGGGCGGCTGGTAGCCTTTTCCACCACATCGCTCAGCGCGCTGGGGGCCGCGCCGCTTTATCAGCTGCCGGGCGAGCAGGCCAATTCGTCGGCGACGCTGTGGTACTACTCGTCCCCCGACTCCCTGGCCAAGTGGCTGGACAACCTGCCCTGGCAAAAGTCGGCCTGGACCGCTATGGACGCCATTTCGTCGCAAAAATCCCTGCTAACCACCCTGCCCGAGGCGAAGCGGAAAGCCTTCGCCCGTCAGATGTACGACTACGCCCTGGCCCGGCAGGACGCCGACGGTTTCTGGGGACAAGGTCAGACGCCGGAGATACGGCTCTCGGGTACGGTGAAGTTCGCCTGGTTTTGCCGGGGCGTCGATTTGCCGCTCCCCAACCCTAAGAAAATCTACCAGAGTATCCTGGCCTGGTACCGCGCCAGACCCTCGGAGCAAGAGGCTTTCAAAAGCGGCACTACCGTTCCGGGAAACGCCATTGGTTTGCTGGGCGAACTCATGGACTATCTGCCGCAACCATTTCCGCCTGAGGATCTGTCGCTGGTATTGGCCGAATCGGTCGCTATGACCAAAGCCTTCAAAACCCCGGACGGCGGATTTTGTCGCCAAATCGGTTCCTACTACGCTCGCCCCGACGATATTGCCCCGCCTTTGGAATACTTCGATGAGCCGATGGGCGATGTGAACGGGGCCAGCCAGTTGAGCCGGGTGCGCCGCTGGATCCACGCGCTTGCGGGTACACCCCTGCCGGACAACTGAAAACCTTTGGAATTGAACTGAACTACTAATTCAAAAAGTAATGATCCGTCGTAATTTTCTCAAAAACAGCTTATTGGGCAGTCTGGGAATGGCCGCCTTCCCGTCGATAAATTTCTTCCCCACCGAAGACTTCCCAGTTGAGCGTATCACCGACGGTGCGCACCCGCACTGGTTCGGCTACTACGACAAATTGCAGATCGATCCCACGGGCCGCTACGCACTGGGGATGCAGGCCCCCTTCGAGGGCCACACGCCTGGTCCCGACGACCAACTGGAAATCGGCCTGATTGATTTAAAGGACAACAACAAATGGCGCAAGCTGGGTACTTCCAACGCCTGGGGCTGGCAGCAGGGCTGCATGCTGCAATGGCTGCCCGACTCAAAAGAGGAGGTCATCTGGAACGACCGCATCGACGGGGCTTTCAAGAGCCGCGTTCACAACATCAAGACGGGCAAGGAGCGAATTCTTCCCAAAGCGATCTACGCCCTGGCCCCCAACGGCAAGTTCGCCGTCGGCACGGAGTTCAACCGCATCCAGAACCTTCGACCCGGCTACGGCTACGTGGGCATCGACGATCCCTACGAAAAGGAAAAAGCTCCGTCGGAAATCGGGCTGTACCGCATGGATTTGAAAACGGGCAAACACGAAATGTTGGTAACCTTTGCCGAAATGGCCGCTATCCCGCACCTCGGCGAGGACGTTACCAGCTACTGGCATTGGTTCAACCACCTGCTCATCAGTCCCGACAGCAAGCGGATGCTGTTCCTCAACCGCTGGCGGAAGAAAGTAGAGGAGCAGGACGGCGTGCCGACCACGCCCTTCATCACCCGCATGGTGACGATGGACACCGCCGATGGCGGCGACCGCTACGTCATCGACCCTTCCGGCGACACCTCGCACATCATCTGGGATGGCCCCGACCGCATCCTGGCCTGGACCAAACCCGTCGGTAAGGAGTGGGGTTTCTGGCTCATGGAAGACCACACCCAAGACAGCGAGCACATCGGCGCGGAAGCCATGACCGTCAACGGCCACAACACCTACATCCCCGGCACCAACAACGAATGGGTACTCAACGACACCTACCCTGACGGCGACCGGATGCAAACGCTCTACCTCTACCATATTCCCACCAAGCGGCGCGTGATTTTGGGCAAATTCCTCTCGCCGCCGCAGTACAAGGGTGAGTACCGCTGCGACCTCCACCCGCGCGCCAACCAGCAGGGAACGGATGTTTTCTTCGATTCGACCCACGAGAAACTCGGAAGGCAGATTTATCGAGTAAGTATTGAAAAAATCATTCGCGTATAGCGGGTGAAATTAGAATTCCGGGATCTGTTTGTGCTACCGTTAGTGCGAATTATTGAGGGCAAATCCGGCGTATTTTCCGCCAAGTAATGCCGGTAATGGTGGCTTTGTTACAATCTGGCCTTTTCAATTTAAATAGGTTTATCACCTACAACTATGTATAATTCCTGGCTCCGGAAAGCTATCACGTTATTTTTGTTCGGTTTGTCGGGCCTGGTTTCGGCCCAGCAAAGTCAGCGGATTTATCTGTCCGGCACCGATAAAGACCACTCCGTTCCCTGGGATTTCTTTTGCACCAAAGGCATGAACAGCGGCCGATGGACGAAAATTGCCGTTCCTTCCAACTGGGAACTCCAGGGCTTTGGTAAATACAGTTACGGGACACAAAACCGGCAGGACAGCACCAAAGCCGACGAGACGGGGCTGTACAAACACAACTTCACCGTTCCGAAGGAGTGGAAAAGCCAGCGGGTGTTTATCGTTTTCGAAGGCGCCATGACCGATACCGAGGTTACGTTCAATGGCAAATCCGTCGGTGAAACGCACCAGGGCGGCTTCACTCAGTTCCGGTACGAAATAACCCCGTTTATTAAAATAGGCCGCAACCTGCTGGCCGTAACGGTACACAAAGAATCGGCCAACCGGTCGGTGGACGTGGCCGAGCGGCACGGCGACTTCTGGGCCTTCGGCGGCATCTACCGACCCGTTTATTTAGACATTGTTCCGCAGCAGTTCATCGAGCGCGTGGCCATCGACGCCCAGGCCGACGGTCAGTTTTTGGTCGATGTGTTTAGCTCAAACGCAACGGCTAATCAAACCCTCACGGCGCAGGTGCAAACCCTGGCGGGGGACAACGTGGGCGCGGCTTTTTCGGCGAATACCGACCCCGCCAACCCGAAAACGACGCTGAAACAGGCGTTTCAGAACGTGAACCAATGGACTGCCGAAACGCCTGCGCTCTATCAGGTGGTGGTCTCGCTGGCCGGGCCGGGCGGGGTTATGCACACGCTTACCCAGCGATTTGGCTTCCGCACCATTGAAGTTAGAAAGAGCGACGGAATTTACGTCAATGGCCGAAAAGTGATGCTGCGGGGCGTAAACCGCCATACGTTTGTTCCCGAAACGGGCCGAACCACCAGCAAGACCGTCAGCATCGACGATATTAAGTTGATGCAGGCTATGAACATGAACGCCGTCAGGATGTCGCACTACCCGCCCGACGTTCACTTCCTGGATGCCTGCGACTCGCTGGGGATGTACGTGCTGGACGAGCTGACCGGCTGGCAGAAAAAATACGATACGCTCGTGGGGCAGAAACTAGTAAAGGAACTGGTTATTCGGGATGTAAACCATCCGTCCGTCCTGTTCTGGGACAACGGTAACGAGGGCGGCTGGAACCGGGGCCTTGACGATGATTTCGCCAAGTATGACCCCCAGAAACGCCCGGTGTTGCACCCCTGGGAGCGGTTCGGCGGCTTTGAAACCAAACACTACATCACCTACAATTACTTAGTCAATTCAGCTCTGTACGACCCCGACATCCTGATGCCCACCGAGTTTATGCACGGCCTGTTCGACGGCGGACACGGGGCCGGGCTGGACGATTTTTGGGAACTCATGCTCCGGCATCCGCACAGTTCGGGCGGCTTTTTATGGGTCTTTGCCGACGAAGGGGTGATGCACACCGATAAAAAAAACGCCGATGGTTCGCCGGTCATCGACGTGTTTGGCACCAACGCGCCCGACGGCATTGTTGGCCCGCACCACGAGAAAGAAGCCAGCTTTTATACCATCAAGGAAATCTGGCCGCCGATTCGAATCACCCGCACGCACCTGCCCCGGCAGTTCGAGGGGAAACTGGCGGTCGAAAACCACTATTCGTTCACTGATTTGAGTCAGTGCCAGTTTAGCTGGCAATTGGTGTCGTTTCCGCAACCCACCGATTCATCTACTCGGGCCATTGTCAATCAGGCCGGTACGTTGCCATCCAAGTCTGTTCCGCCCGGCGAAACGGGCTATCTTGACCTGAACTTACCGCCCAACTGGACCAATAGCGAAGCCCTGTATCTGACCGCCACCGACCCCAATGGCCACGAGTTGTTCACCTGGTCGTGGCCAATTTCCGCATCCGATGAAACGGCTGCGAATACAGTGGTTTCGTCGGCTTCTCCGTCAGGTGCCGGGGTAAGCGAAACCGATACGTTGCTGACCGTTCAGACGGGCAGTCAGGTCTATACGTTCGACAAAACGACGGGCTATCTGATGAACCTGAGTAACTCAAAATCGGACATTGTCCTGGCGAACGGACCAATGCTGGCGGGCGTAAACATGACCCTGAAATCGTTCCGGTATTTTGCGGGTAAAACCGGTTACGAGGTTATTGCGAAGTACGATGGGGGCGGCAACCAGTTTACGGCCCACTGGCTGCTGGTGGCCAACCAACCGGCCGAACTGACCTACGAGTACGTGCAGCGAGGAGAGGCTGATTTATGGGCATCACGTTCGATTATCCCGAAAAACTCATTACGGGCATGAAATGGTTGGGCCGGGGTCCGTACCGGGTCTGGAAAAACCGCCTGAAAGGCATGAAATACGGGATCTGGCACAAAGCGTACAATGACGCCATCACGGGCGAGGATTTCGAGTACCCGGAGTTCAAAGGCTATCATGCCGATGTGAAGTGGGTAGTTATCGAAACCAAACAGGGCAATTTCACCGTTTCTGCCGACGATAAAATTCCGTTTTTACAAATGCTGCAACCTGGTAAAGCCAAAACAGCTACCAACGATAACACAAATCCGGCATTTCCGACGGGAAGCATTGGCTTTTTGAACAGCATCAGTGCTATCGGCACTAAGTTTCAGGCGGCTACCCTGATGGGTTCGCAAAGTCAGAAAAACACGATGCTGAATTATACCCCAATCAGCGGCAAACTACGGTTTAATTTTCTACCGGAGCTTGTTGTAAGTAACTAAGTGGGGCATATGCACTCCTGCTAAATTCCCCAGCCCCAACTAGCACTGAATCACTAGAAAATGAATCGGTCCGACAGGACTTTATTTTTATATATCATTCTTAAAACAATCACAAAACTCCATGAAAATCCTGCTCGCTTCTGTTTTCTTTTGCCTGTTCCTTTTCAATGTTTCGCCCCCCCCCAGGAAACTGCCAAAAGGTGTTCAATTTAAAACAGAAACTCTTGTCCGTAAAGGCAACTTTGGCGATAACTGGTGCATGACCTGGGGGGCTGATAATAATATTTACACGATGCTGGATGACGGGAACGGCTGGTGGGGAAACAAAGAAAAAAATAACAAACTCCCGGATTGGCAAGGGTCAATGATGCTCCAAATTCAGGGCGATCAGAATTTCGAAGACAAGGATGTTAAAAAGATGGCGGGATGGCCTGTCAACCCCGTAACGTCTCCGCTTTACGCATACGGCACGCTATCCGTTGAAGGTACAATTTATGTCTGGCTCTGGAAAAGTGAAACCGATACCTGGTACCGGCGTCCGGTTGCCAACCGGTTACTGTACACCAAAGACTTGGGCAAAACATTCTACCGTTCGGACGGTCAATTGGAAACCGCCGAAACGTTCAACGAATTCGATTCCACGTCCTTTTTCTTTTACAAAGAACAACCCAAACAAAAGGTTGACCGCGATGCCTATGCCTTTAACTGGATCGAGTTTTGCCAGAACGGGAAAGA
>NZ_JBGSXF010000424.1:0-2638 GCF_041751555.1 Persicitalea sp.
GATGACTTCACCCTGAAAGCGCAGCACGGCAACGCCCTCGGCGGCATTGGAAAACACCGTGACCGACTTGGTGAACGGCCCGATGGCAGCGGCGTTGTAGGTGGCTTTGATAGTTCCGCTCTGGTTGGGCAAAATCGGCTCCTGCGGGTATTCGACGCCCGTGCAGCCGCAGGAACCTTTGGCGCTGCTGACGACCAGCGGCTCGCCGCCCGTGTTAGTGAACTTGAATTGCACCGTCACAGGTTTGTCTTGTGGAATCTTGCCAAAATCGTGATCCGTCTCGGTCCATTTAAAAGAAGCCAGCGTTCCGGCCACGACGACGGTAGCCACGCAAAGGGCAATCAGGGTAAAGAAGAGGTTTTTGGTTTTCATGGTACTTTTGGTTTTGGGTGAAATAATTGAACAGCCCAAAAGTAGATCGTCCCGCCCCACCCGCTTGTTAACAAGACGCCAACAAATGTTAACGGGCTGTTAATAAGCCCAATTATGCCCCATATGTGCTAATTTTGGGCTAAGATCAATCGGACGAACTGCGAACTCAAAAGCACACTCCACTTTCAACTTTCAACTAAAAAACTTTGTCCCGAAGACTCATACGCTGGCTGGTACTGCTTTCTGCCCTGTCGATCGTCGGCGTGCTGATAACGCAGATGTATTGGGTGAATCGCACGCTGGATTTGCGCAAGCGGCAATTCAACCAACGCGCTCATGTGGCTTTGCAGGAAGTAGCCGAGCGGCTGACGCAGTTCAACGGCGTCATGCAGAGCGTCAACCCCGTCGACCAACAGTCGCAGGATTATTTTTTGGTCAATACCAACGCTACCACGCAGCCCGAGGTACTGGAACAATTCCTTCGCGAATCCTTCCAGAAGCACAACCTCATCACCGATTTCGAGGTGGGGATTTATGACTGCACCACCGACCGGATGCGCTACGGGATGCTGCTCAGCACCCGCAACGACGAAAAAGTACCCGCCGCTACCGCCGACTGGGTCAAGACGGATAAGTACCCCTATTACTTCGGCATTCGTTTTCCCGAACAGGAAAACTACCTCGCGGGCGACTTGAGCGGTTGGATTTGGTCCTCCATTCTGGTGCTGATTGCGGTAAGCTTTTTCTCTTACGCACTATTCGTCATTTTGCGGCAAAAGCAGTTGTCGGAAGTGCAGCGGGATTTTATCAATAACATGACCCATGAGCTGCAGACACCTATTTCCACGATTCGGATTGCCGCTGATGTCCTCAAAAACCCAAAAATTGCCTCTCAGCCGGAGCGGCACAGTCGCTATGTACGCATTGTGGATGAAGAAATTATGCGCTTGCAGCGGCAAGTTGAAATGGTGTTGAACATGGCCAAAGCCGAACGCAACAAATTGGCTCTGGAACTGGAATGGCTGGATGCGCACGAGTTGATTGTCAAGGCCGCCCTTCCTTACGAAGACCGCATCACGCTGGATCTGCAAGCTACTTCTCCTTACGTGTCAGCCGACCGCCTGCACTTTGGAAATTTGATAAACAACTTGATCGACAATGCGTTGAAGTACTCGCCGAAAAATCCTGAGGTATGCGTTAGTACTTTCGACGAAGGCAACAAACTCGTGCTATCGGTACGTGACAAAGGCATCGGCATCGCGCCCGGCCAGCAGAAAAAGGTTTTTGAAAAATTTTACCGGGTGTCGGAAGGTAATGTGCATAACGTCAAAGGCTTCGGCATTGGCCTGAGCTACGTCCGTCAAATCGTGAAAGCACACCGCTGGAAGCTGAACCTGAAAAGCGAACCGGACGTGGGCAGCGAGTTTCTGGTTTTTATTCCCAAAAAATAATTACGTCCTCACTGACTTCAACCGAAAACGATCATCGAAACAACTACCCACTCCCCCACTCCTGACTTGAAAGTTGCCCTCATCCAAACGGATCTGGTTTGGGAAGACATCACGGCTAACCTCGCGATACTGGAAGAGAAAATCGCCGCTCTGCCCGAATTGGCCGACGTCATAGTGCTGCCCGAATTGTTTTCGACGGGATTCAGCATGAACGCCTCCGCCCTGGCAGAACCTATGAACATCACTACGACGCGCTGGCTGAAAATGATGGCCGCGCAAACCCAGGCGTTGGTCATAGGTAGTTTTCAGGTGAAAGAAGAAGGAAACTACTATAACCGCCTGCTCTGCGTCCGTCCTGAAGGTACTTTTGAAAGCTATGACAAACGCCACCTGTTCCGTTACGGAGCCGAACACGAAAACTTCATCGCCGGAAACAAGCGACTGGTTGTGACGTGGAAGGGCTGGCGTGTCTGTCCGATGATTTGCTACGACCTGCGCTTCCCGGTTTGGAGCCGACAGGATTCCGAAAACCCTTACGATGTATTACTTTACGTAGCCAACTGGCCCGCTGCTCGTACTTACGCATGGAACACGCTGCTAAGAGCGCGGGCAATCGAGAATCTCAGCTACGTTGTAGGGGTCAACCGGATAGGAAGCGACGGAAACGGCATCGACTACTCGGGCGGCTCAGTGGCTGTCGATTTTCTGGGAGAAATCATTACCGATTTGGGCGAGGCGGAAAGTGTGAAGGTAGTTCGGCTGGCGAAGGAGCCTTTGGAAAAGTATCGAAAAGACTTTCCAGCGTTGCTGGATGC
>NZ_JBGSXF010000425.1:0-5162 GCF_041751555.1 Persicitalea sp.
AAGAGAGGAAGGCAACGCCCGGCCCAAGCCAAACGTCATTTTGATTTTGGTGGATGATATGGGGTGGAACAATGTGTCCTGCTACGGGAATGCCTATTTGCAAACCCCCAACATCGACCGACTGGCCAGGGAGGGAATAAAATTCAGCCAGGCTTACGTAACGCCGCAATGCACCCCCACGCGGGCCAGTCTGCTAACCGGACAGCACACGGCCCGCGTGAAGATGTGGCACGTGATCCCGAAGTACGAATTTCCCCACGCCTTTTTGCGGGAACCCGAATACTCGGAACTGCTCTCGCCGGAAAACCTGACCCTGGGTGATGTGATGCAATCCGCTGGGTACCGAACGGCTCTTTTCGGCAAATGGCATTTGACCAATCCTGAATCGGGAATCGGCGATTACGTGCGGCTTTACGCCGATCATGCCCAGGAATACGGCTTCGATGAAGTGGACCCTATGACCGACCCGCCCGGCTATCACCAAATAGGCGAGAAAGGCGTGGATTTCCTCACCGACCAAACCATTGATTTTATCAGGAAAGATCCCAACCAGCCCTTTTTCGTGCTGCTCTCGCACCACACCATCCACGGCGAAGTGCTGGCTCCGGACCCACTCGTTGAAAAATACTTAAAGAAAGGCTTTCCGGAAACGGGGCAGCAGAACGCGACTTACCTGGCGGCATTGGAGCATTTGGACAATAGCGTGGGCCGATTGCTCGGGGTATTGGATCAGGACGGACTTACCCAAAATACGGTGGTCATCTTCATGTCCGACAACGGCGGAGTGGATGCCCGCTTCGATAACCAGCCGCTGCGGGCGGGCAAAGGCTCGCTCTACGAGGGCGGCATCCGTACGCCGCTGCTCATCCGCTATCCCGGCGAAATACGTCCCGGCACGGTAAGCGATGAACTGGTCGAGGCGGCGGATCTGGTGCCCACCCTGGCCGACCTTGCCGGACTAAACCCGAGAAAGTACCAAACGGATGGCATTTCCTTCCGACGGGTATTTCGTGGCAAGGAACTACCCGAACGCTCGCTGTACTGGTACGCGCCGCTTTACGACATTCTGTGGGGTGCCACGCCCGGCGCGGCCATTCGCCGGGGCAAGTACAAGCTCATCGTGAATTTTGGCGACCACATTGACCTCGACCGGGGCGGCGCATACCAAATAGGGGAAACGACTGAATTGTTCGACCTGGAAAACGACCTCGGCGAATCGACCAATTTGGCATCAGCCCAGCCAAAGGTAGTTCGAGAAATGAAAGGTCAATTGACAGCTTGGATGAAACGTTTGGATTTGGAACTACCCAGGCCAAACCCTGATTACGATAAGGATAAAGCATTGGTACGTGGCAAGAAATGAACTTCTCAAAATTCATTCTAAAAATAAGGAAATCGTCACTCGCATTGCCGCTGCTGAAGTCCTTACGCACTTGGGTAAAAAAGAAAATGCTTTCCAAATCCTGATCGAAGCCTTGATAGAGACTTTACTTGCAAATGGCCCGAATGCAGGCGCTCAATATACTGGAACAACTCGGCCCCGACGCCCAATGGGCTTACCCTACAGTGCAAAAGCTTACCAAATAAAAAAAAGAAAAATGCCGACTACTATCTTCGAGTGGCAGAGAAGGTTATGACTTTGGCGAAGCAGTAGAAACGAGTAGTCCAGATTTTCCGCGTGCTTTGGTAAGGACCTTGCGGGTCATAAGTTCTCCTACGGCCTGGTCTCGAAAGAACGTGACTTACTATTCCCAATCCCCATAGCATACAATTTTCACGAATTCAACCCCGAAAGCATCTTTCTAAGGTGCTTTTGGGGTATATGGATCAGGGAAATAACTTTACATTGGGTAAGGCGTTTATCAACAAACCCTCGTCTGTAAAATTAACCTATTCAAAAAATTCAAAATATGTCCAAACCCGTAAAAAGAAGTCTGAAAGGTCTTTTTCTCATCATCGCCGCTGCCCTAATCGGCTTTACCGCTTTCCGATTCATTGAAGATGATACCCTCCCCGTCGACCAGGGCCAGCATATCATGATGGTTGGCGGCAACCTGGGTTCCAGGATGCTAAACTTCGGCTCTTTCGAGACTGAAATGCAGGTTCGTTATCCTGAGCAGCAACTATTTATCCGTAATATGTGCGACCCCGGTGACACTCCGGGCTTCCGTCCGCGCTCAGCCCGCGATTCGCCTTGGGCCTTTCCCGGCGCGGAGAAATTCCAAACCGAGTACGCTACCCCTTCCGACAGTCGGGGAAATTTTCCTTCCGACGACGAGTGGTTGCTCCGTCTCGGGGCCGATGTGGTCATCGGTTTTTTCGGATACAGCGAGTCTTTTCAGGGTGAAGCCGGATTGGTAAATTTTAAAGCCGAACTCGACGCCTTTCTCAAACACAGCCAAAAACAACGTTACAATGGCATCACGCCGCCCAAATTGGCTATCGTATCGCCCATTGCCTTCGAAGACCTGTCGGCCATTATGGATGTGCCGGATGGTAAGGAAACCAATCAAAACCTGGAGATGTACATGAAGGGTATGAGGGAGGTTTGCGAGGAGAACAAAGTACTTTTCGTAGATGCCTTTACGCCTTCCAAAGACTGGTACGATAGCCATAAAGAGCCACTAACCATTGACGGTTCGCAGTTGAATGAAGCGGGCTACGCGCTGCTGGGCGTGTATTTGGCCGATAAGATTTTTGGCAAAGTGGCCCCGAAATCCAGAGTCGATCGCGCAGCGGTACACAAAGCCGTGATGGAGAAAAACTGGCTCTGGCACAACGACTACAAGATTCCCAACGGTGTTCATGCCTGGGGACGTCGATTCAATCCCTTCGGACCGGACAACTACCCCTACGAAATCGAGAAAATTCGGCAGATGACCGACATCCGTGACATGGCTATCTGGTCAGCGGCTTGTGACTGCGAGGATTACCAGGTCGATATTGCTGCTGCCGACAAGCGCACTGTAAAGCTACCGCCCGTGAAGACCAACTTCAATCCCGACGCCAACGGTAGTTTGGAGTATCTCTACGGCCAGGAAGCCCTCGACAAATTAAAAGTACCAGCGGGCTATAAAATCGAGCTTTTTGCCTCCGAAAAAGAATTCCCTGATTTGGCGAATCCCGTACAGATGACATTCGACAACGAAGGCCGTCTGTGGGTGGTAACCATGCCCAGCTACCCACACTACAAGGCTGGCGACAGTCGTCCGAACGATAAGATCAGTATTTTTGAAGATACAAATAACGACGGCAAGGCTGACAAACAGACGATTTTCAAGGATGGCCTGCACGTTCCCGTTGGTTTCGAGATTACTCCCGAAGGCGTGTATGTGTCCCAGGGTACTAACTTGATGCTCTATACCGATAGCGACGGCGACGATAAGGCCGACAAAGAAACGATCATTCTGAGTGGCTTCGACGACCACGACACCCACCACGAGATCAGCGCCTGGGTATCCGATCCGTCGGGAGCTTTCTACATGGGTGAAGGCGTGTTTCTTCATACTAATGTCGAGACTTCTTACGGCACAGTGCGGGCGACCAATGGCGGTTTTTACCGCTACGCGCCGCAGCTTCACAAGCTGGAACGTACGGCCCAACTACCCATTCCCAATCCCTGGGGCATCGCCTTCGATGAGTGGGGCCAGCATATTTTTGCCGAAACCTCCGGCCCTGACGTGCGTTGGATGTTGCCCGGTTCGGTGAAGCCCCGGTACGGTGAGTCGATGGATAAGTCTTCCAACCTGATCGAGTCGGCCCATCGGGTACGGCCTACTTCGGGTTTGGAATTCGTGTCGAGTCGTCATTTCCCTGACGACGTGCAGGGAAATTTCCTCATCAACAACACCATCGGTTTTCTGGGCATGAAGATGCATACCATGAAGGACGACGGCACGGGCTACAAGAGCAATTGGGTGATGGATTTGGTCGATGGCGAAGACCGTAACTTCCGCCCGGTAGATATGGAGTTTGCGCCCGATGGTTCGCTGTACTTCATTGATTGGCACAACATCCTGATCGGCCACATGCAGCACAACGCTCGCGACCCTTTGCGCGACCACGTCCACGGACGCATTTACCGCATCACCTACCCCTCGCGACCGCTGGTGAAGCCCGCCAAGGTGGACGGAGCCAGTGTGGAGCAACTGCTCGACAACCTAAAACTACCCGAGTACCGCACCCGCTACCGCACCCACCGCGAACTGCGGGGCCGCGACGCCAAAGAGGTTCTGCCCAAAATCACTAAATGGGTGGCCAAGCTTAACAAAAAGGATTCGCGTTATGAACACCACGTTTTGGAAGCCTTGTGGGCATCCTGGGGCCAGGATCGGGTGGATCAAAGCCTGCTACGGCAAATGCTCAACGCCAAGGATTACCACGCCCGCGCCGCTGCGGTGCGGGTGCTACACTATACAGGTCATCAGGTGAAAGACCAGGCCGAATTACTGAAAAAAGCCGCCCGAGACGAACATGGTCGGGTGCGGCTGGAAGCGGTCATAGCGGGTTCATGGATAGATAAGGAGGATGGCTTGGCGATTCTGGCTGAGGCCCGGAAAATGCCCGTCGATAGCTGGACAGAGAAAGCCTACGAAACCGCCGACGCACACTTGAATGGACAACTCGTGCGACAGAAAGAAGAGAAGAAGGCCGCAGCCACAATGAAGGCACCCGAACTCGATGCCTTTACTAAGGGGAAAGAGATTTACAGCCGGGACGGCTTTTGTGCCACTTGTCACCAACCCGACGGGCAAGGGCTTTCAGCTTCCGGCTTTCCGCCGCTGGCCGGAACCAAATGGGTCAATGGCAACGAAGACCGTCTGATCAAAATCGTGTTGAAGGGACTGATGGGGCCTATCGAGGTCAATGGCAAGGAGTACGCCGGACAGGTACCTATGACTCCTTTTGGCGGAATGCTCAACGACGAAGAGGTGGCCTCGGTGCTAACCTATGTCAGAAAATCGTTTGGCAACGACGCCCCCGCCATATCGGCTCAGAAGGTCAAACAAGTACGGGCCACGACAGAGAAAGATGGTATGTTTTACAAGCCGAATGAGTTATTGAAACAGTACCCGATGGAGAAATAGGGAAGAACCAGTACTGCTTTTGCGCCGCGCTTCGGATTTTTCCGAGGCGCGGCTTTTATTTATAATTTCTGGTAG
>NZ_JBGSXF010000426.1:0-16587 GCF_041751555.1 Persicitalea sp.
CAGGCGGTACAGCGGATCTTTGATGCGTCCGTTCATGACCGTGTAAAGACCCGGCTGAATGAAATCCTGCACCGTCACGCTGTTGTAGTCGTTGCGGGCGTAGCGCTGGTTACCGCCCAGGGTGATGTCCACGCCAAGGTCTCCGAAAGTTTTATTGGCACCCAAAATGAAGTCCAAGTTCCGCTCGACGTTCTGGCGCACATCCTGCGTAAACTGACCGTTGACGAAGCCAATGGGCGCTTTGGGAATAGGCGCGTAGCCGTTGGGAATGTTATACTCCTGGTTACGGACGTAAGAATCCTGCGCGAGACGACCCTGCAAATACAACCAGTCGGTAAACTGGTACTTCAGCGCTACGTTACCGAACAAGCGGCTGCGATCCGTATTCTCGAACTTGTTACTCATCGAGTAGTAGGGATTGTTCCGCACCAGAAAGCGCGAGAACACGAACTCGTCGCCGTTGTCCAGCGTCTGATTTTGCTGCAACGCCTCGAAAGGCATGGAATTGGCCAGCGTGAAAATGACGGTCGAAACCGCCAGGTCTTGCGTGTTCAACTGCGGCGGGTTGATGTTCTTTTCCAGCGAGTAGTTGATGTTGCCCGTGGCGGTCAGTTTGCTGGTTATATTTTGGGTAAAGCCCAGGTTGATGACTTTGCGGTTGAAGGTGTTATTGGGCATGATACCCTTGTTGTCGGTATTGCCCAGGGACAGGCTGAACCCACCATTCTGGCCGTTGTTGGATACCGTCACGGTATTGGTGAAGTTGGTACCCGTGCGATAGAATTGGCTCACGCGGTTACGGACGGGTTCGTAGGGCCAGGTTTCGTTGTCGAACAGCGTCTGCGTCATGCCCGGCTCGAACCTCTCGCCAAAGCTCCAAACGCCCGAAGTCGGTTTATCGGTAGTGGGTCGCTTGCCGCCTTCGCCTTGTCCGTATTCGTACTGATAATCAGTAAAATCCAGCGGCGTGTCGGTCGTGTAGTTGGTGTTGTACGTCACGCCGAAGCCCTTACCCGAACCCCGGTTTTTGGTCGTGATCATCACCACGCCGTCCTTGGCGCGGGAGCCGTAGAGGGCGGCGGCGGTCGCACCTTTCAATACGGTCATCGTCTCGATGTCGTCGGGGTTGATGCTGCTCAGACCGTCGCCGCCATCGGAGGCGTTGGACGAGCGGCTGCCGAAATCGCCACCGATGGCGTAGTTGGAGTTGTCGATCGGCACCCCGTTGACCACGATCAGCGGCGAGTTGTTACCGCTGAACGACGACTGCCCGCGAATACGGATTTTGGCCGTACCTGCCGGACCCGTTCCCATTGAAGTGATGTTCACGCCCGCCATTTTGCCCTGCAAGCCGCTCACGAAGTTAGGCGTGCGGTTAGTTGAAATCTGGTCGGCATCGACGGTGGCCGTGGCGTAACCGAGGGTTTTGGCCTCGCGCTTGATACCCAGGGCCGTCACAATCACTTCGGTCAGGTTCTTGGATTCTTCGGCCAACTGCACATCGACTACAGAGCGCGAACCTACGGCCAGAGTTTGAGTTTCGTAACCGATGTAGGAGAATACCAGTGAGGCATCGGAAGCGGCGGCAATCGTGTAGTTGCCATTGGCGTCGGTGGTAGTGCCACGGTTGGTACCACTCACCAGCACGTTCACGCCCGGCAGGCCAGCGCTCGCCTGGTCAGTCACTTTACCCGTGATGCTAGGTGCCTGGGCGAAGACCAGGCCCTGGCCCAGAAGCAGCAGCGTGAAGAGAAGAGAAGTAAGTTTTCTTTTCATGTAATAAGAAAGGGTTTAGAAATAGTTGATTATGATTTATTTGAAAAGAAATTATGAATTGCTTTAACGATTAAGCATTTGAAGTGAAAACATTTTATGACAAAGCCCAAAAGGCGATACTCTGTCCGGTCGTAGTTGGTGGAATTATTATAAAAAAGTAGAGATGAGGTCTTTGCTAAGTTTCAGAATCTAGTAATTACCCTGATTTTCAAATAGTTATTTGAGAATTCTGAAATAGTCAGGCGTAAATATTCAACGGGAGTGGTCAAATTATTTTAAAAACGCAACGCAAAGCGAGTAACTGCTTAAAAGCAAATCCGGTACTATGAGGTGAAAATGTATGGTTTTAGTAAAGTGATCCAAAAGTATGCTTAACCGTTTAAACGACAAAATCCTTTTAAGAAAATTTTGCAAGAAAATCTCAACAAAAGGCAAAAAACGGCGTTTCTGACACGTTGAGGCTGAAAATAATGCAAAGAAAAATTTAATGAGGCTAGTATTGTGAGCAGGAGAATCGAGGGGTTTTTCGTTTTTATGCTTAAAAAACACAGTGATGGAACTGACCGATAAACAGATAAAACATATCGCCGAAGAACTACAAATGGGCATGAAGTGCTACGTCCATCGTGAAAGTGGAAAGGCCATTTCTTTTCCTGACCCCAATCGGCTCATGGCAACGGACGACGAGTATTGGCAGGAACAAATTACGGAAATCGATGCGCACCCTGACGACTATCAGGAAATTGACCCTATGAGCAGCCATCGAAGTTTCGAGGTGATGGAGGAATTCGCCGAAGAATTAACCCCAGGAGCCTTCCGAACCCGTTTGCTGGACGTCCTGGGCCGCGCCAAACCATTCCGCCATTTCAAATATGAGATCGAAGGCTCCGAATATCGCGAACAATGGTTCGCCTTTCGGGATCAGGAAATGACGGAATGGGTTGGGAAGCAGTTATAAATTGCAGTCGAAGACAGACAGAAGTCAATCGTCGTCATCCTCCTTCCCCGCCAATTTCTTCGGGTACTTTTCCCGGCCCTTGGCCGCAAACCAGAGGATGCGGTTCATCACATCGTCGTGGCCGCTATCGATCAGGTCGAATTCCGGGCGCAGCGATAGTTCGGCGTAGTGCCGAGCCTTGCCGTTCAGCTCCGAAAGGGAAGGGTTCATTTTGTCGAGCGGAATGATGTTTGGTAAGGCCGCGTACTGGTAGCTCGACGCCTCACTGACGAAGCAATCGAACATCGGCAAGGCTGTGGCGTCGATAACGTTCATGGGCGGAATGCCCAGAATCTGCTCGATGGTGCGGATGACGGAGGTTTGGTTGTAGTTGGTGGAAACCGTCCGCTGCAAACGGCTGTACGGACTAATGACCTGCCCCGTGGTGCGGTAAGCCGATACGTGATCCCAACCCGCCTGCGAATCGTCTTCGGTGACGAAAATGACCGTGTTTTTCCAAAACTTACTCTTCGCGATTGCCTCCACGATGCGCCCAAGAGCCAAGTCGTTATCGGCCATCATGGCTTCAGGGCGCGGGTAGCCGGGCCGGGTACCCACAGTGTGATCCACCGAGAGGGCCATCATCGTGAGTTCTGGGAACTGGTCGCCGTCCATTCTTTCGTAAGCTTCAAGCTCCTCGATAAAGGCCGACGCACGGATTTGGTCGGGGATTTTCATATCGTCCGAGCCAGGGAAGGTTTGCGAGAGCAGCGGCAGCACGCTGGAAATGGTAGTGGTGTTTTTAAACTCAAAAGGCTTACCCGCCAGGTAGTTGGCGTAATGTTCGGTCCAGCTAATGCTCTTGTCGTAGCGTGGCTGGCAGGCCTCGCCGTAGATGCGTACCGACTTGCCGTGGTCACGGGCGTTGTCCCACAGGAAACCGTTTTTATGGTACACCAACGCGTCTTCCTGCACGTGCGGGTAGCTGCGAAACCACGAGCGGACGTTCTTTTCTACGTAGTCGCTCACCATGCCGGCGTCGGCCCACTGATGTCCCTCGGCGGAGCATTTGCCCGATACATAGTAATTGTCCAGCAGCACGAAGTCCGTGGTCAGTTTGTGCTGATTAGGCGTTACTTCTTGTCCAAAGATGCACAGCGAGGCATCCCCTTTCCCCGACGGAATATCTCCGAAAACCTGATCGTAGGTGCGGTTTTCCTTAATAATGTATACGACGTGCTTAAATACCGACGGCTCACCAATGCGCTCCGGCACGGGAACGGGCGCGACCTTACGGCGGGGCAAAAGCCGCGCGATCTCGACCCGGAAGCCGAGGTTCTGATCTTTCACTTGTTGGGTAAAAGCCGTGAGTTTCCCTTCGGTGGGCAGTGGAATAATCGACAGCGTAGCCCGCTGACGGTGCGAGTTGTATGAGCCAATTTCGGTATTATCTAAATCGCGATCGGGATCTTTTTGGTTGATCCGGGCACCTTCTCCTTCCAGATTACTGACGTACAGGTTTCCTGCGTCAAGGTCGATGCCCGCCGGGTAAGCTTCGGAGGGGATGAAACCCGCAACGCGGCTCTCGCCTACGCCGACTCCTGACGCTTTCGCGCCTAACTTTACTACGGCTAAAGCATTGTCCATTCCATTGGCAACGTACAAAGTAGTTCCACTGGGGTCCAGCGCCAGCGCATTAGGTGTATCGCCCAAAAAACCGAGCTCACCCGGAAATAGCTGGACGGAAATGGTTTCCCGCACAGCCAATTCCGCCGTAGAAATCACCGACACATTGTCACTGTTGCCGTTGGCGACATACACGAACTTACCGCTGGCGTTGGCAATGATGTCGTTTGGATGCAAGCCTACGCTGATTTCCTTAATTAGTTTTCCATCATTCAAATCGTACACGCCCACCGTTCCTTCGCTGGTGGCACCCGTTTTAGGGTTGATAAATGCTGCGCCATAAGGGACGCCTGCCGTTTCCCGCGTGGCGTTTGCCCCAGGCATGGCACCCGCCCAATTGCTAACGAATACTTTCCCTTGCGCCAGTACAAGGCCGTAGGGCGCGACACCCGTCGGTGATTTCCAAACCTGCTTTTTGGTAACTAAGTCCAACTTTATAAGTTGATTGTTCCCATTCAGCACGACGTACAGATAATCTTTGCCCTGCTCGGTCGCAATGGCCACTTCGTTGGGCAAGGCCAGGGGCGACTCGCCTTCGGGGGCGTAGGCAAAGGAATTGGTGATCCCAATTTTACCGTCCTTCCAGGTCGCTTCCAGCACCAGTGAGTTCTTGTCGCCCTTGTTGGCCGCGCTCCAAAAAAAGCGCGTCGCGTCGTTTTTCTGAAAAACCTGAATGCCCGAATAGGTACTGGTCAAGCTCTTGAATTCCTTTTCCTGCTTGTAAGACCAGCGATCCAAAATCTTTTGCTTGTCGATGTCGATCACCGCAATACCGTAGCGATCTTCCACGACCAGCAGCGAACTACCCGGAATTTTCCGCAGATCCAACGTATGGTTTTCTAGATCGGTATCGCCGTAGCGGATCACCGTCCCGGCGGGGTCGATGATGCGGTTATAGGGCATCAGTAGCGGCAGCGTGTTGCGGTTGAGAGTGCTGTCGTCGTAAGGAATTCGCGGGTTGACGATGGCTACGTTCTGGTAGCCGGGCGGAGTGGTACGGCAGGAACCGAGCGTAAGAATTACCGTGGGGAAAAGCAGGTACCGGATGATTTTTGAAGCAGACATAAGCAGGGGATTTACCATAATTCGACGCCAATATAGTCGAACGAGGTTGAAAGAGAAGGGCCTAACGGCGTTCTTTGCACAAATTTAATAAACCCGTGACCGAAGAAATCAATCAGCCGTTCCCTGCCACTTACCCAAAAATCGATGCGGCCACCCAGGCCAGTGGCTTCACCATGCCCTCCGACCCGCTGACCTGCGCTCTGTTGCGCACCCTCGCCGCTGCCAAACCCGGCGGAAAGTTCTTGGAACTAGGTACCGGAACTGGCCTGGCCACGGCCTGGATTCTGGATGGTATGGACACGGAGGCCTCGCTGGTTTCGTTCGATAACGACGCGACCTTGCTGGTGATTGCCGAAGAATTTTTGGGAGAAGACAAACGCCTGACGCTGGTAGATGCCGACGGCGAAGCGTGGGTAAAAGCCAATGCCGGGCAAAAGTTCGACTACATCTTTGCCGATACCTGGCACGGCAAGTACCTGCTGCTGGACGAAGTGCTGGCGATGCTGAATCCCGGTGGCCTCTACCTCGTAGACGATATGATACCGCAACCCAACTGGCCCGAAGGCCACGCGGAGAAAGCTGCGAACTTTGTGAAGTACTTGGAATCGAGAGGTGATCTACTCGTGTCCAAATTGCATTGGGCTACGGGGGTGATCGTGGCGGTGAAGCGGTGATTGGGTAAGTACTGTCAATGGCTGAATTTCTTAACCAAGGATCAACTACTACTTTTTTGCGGGTACGCCTTTCGGCTGAAAATCAGGGTGGCCCGCCTGCCAGAGGGCGAAGGCGTACATATTGGCAAAGTTGCGGAAGGTCACGGCCTTGTCTTCGGTGAAGTGGCCGTTGTCGTAGTTGACCTGCATCACAACGGGCTTGCCTGACGCGGTGGCGTTTTGCAGGGCGGCGGCAAACTTGCCCGGCTGCCAGGCAATCACGCGCGGGTCGTTCATGCCGCCGATGCACATCACGGCGGGATATTTGGTGCCGTCCTGCACGTGCTGGAATGCATCCATTTCGTAGAGCGCCATGCACTGCACCGAGTCTTTGACGGTGCCGAACTCCGGCGCGTTGACGGGGCCGTTGGGCGTTTCTTCTGCCCGGATTGGGTTAGAAACGCTCACATTGCTGATGGCAGCCGCAAACAGATCGGGTCGTTCGGTAATGGCGCGGCCAATGAGGATGCCGCCCGCCGATGTACCTTCGCCGATGAGGTGCTGCGGGCTGGTGTAGCCGTTTTTGACGAGGTATTCCCCACTCGATATGAAATCTTTCCAGGTATTGGGTTTGGTGGTTTGAAAACCGGCTCTGTACCAGTCTTGCCCTTTTTCAGAACCTCCACGGGGATGCGTCTCGGCCAGGATTACGCCCTGGTTGAGGAGGGCTAAGTTCCGACGGCTAAAATAAGGCGTGGCCGAATATCCGTAGGCTCCGTAGCCAGTCATGAAACAAACTGCGCTGCCGTCGCGCTTCAGCCCTTTCTTATAGACTAAGGAGAGCGGCACTATCACTCCGTCGTGGCCCGAAATTTCGAGCTCCTCCACCACTAAATCCGCCACGCCGGGGTAGTTTGGCTGCACGTCGAACGCGCTAACGACTATTTTTTTGCTATCGGCATCGTAATCATAGGCCGTGCCGGGATTGTTCCAGGAGGTGGTGTATGCCAGCACCTCGTTACTGCGGGGAGCATCGTAGGTTACGACGCCCATCGTGCCGGTGCCGGGAATAGGGACGTCGGCCCATTGGTTGGTGCGGGTGTCGTACTGCCGGATTTGGTCATTGATGCCGTCGTTGAGGATCACGAACAGTAAGTCTTTGCTCGAGCCCATGCTGGTAATGTTCTTTGCTCCTTCGGCCAGCAACACCGTAGCCGTAGCTACATCGGGTTTTTGCGCATCCGTGACCAGAATCTTGCCCTTCGGCGCTCCCTTTACGCTCCGCAAAAACAGGCGATTGCCTATCTTGACAAAACCATACACACTGTCCGTGGCAGCAGCCAGTCGCTTCCAGGCTATAGTCGGATTAGTCAACTCAGCTGGCGTGGCAAAAAACGCATCGACCCGGTTATCGACCGAGCCCAGTATGCCGTATAGCTGACTGTCGT
Organism: Persicitalea sp.; assembly: GCF_041751555.1. Taxonomy (NCBI): domain Bacteria; kingdom Pseudomonadati; phylum Bacteroidota; class Cytophagia; order Cytophagales; family Spirosomataceae; genus Persicitalea; species Persicitalea sp. Next base: position 7,566 of record NZ_JBGSXF010000426.1, read on the forward strand.
CGTCGGAGAGGAAAATGAATGGATAGTGGTCGGGTCGGATGCCGAGGTTCGGGTACTTGGCCCGCGACAGAATTTCGAGGTCGCTGCCGGGGTCGGCACCGAGTTGGTGCAGCCGCATTTTAGTGTCCAGATTACCTTTAGGATCTTTGGTGTCGGTCGAGTTGTTGGGCAGGTACAATATACTGGTGTTGTCAGGCAACCACTCAATCTGTCCGCCAAACACCGCCGTCAGGCTTTCAGGGCTGAAGGTTTTGGTTGCGATGTCCATGAAGCGCACAGTCGAGAGTTCCGCCCCGCCTTCCTGCAAACCGATGGCCATTTTTTTGCCGTCATCACTGGGCGTGAAGGCTGTCATCAGATAGGTTTTGGTTTTGTCGTAGGTGGTAGGGTCGAAGAGCAGGGTTTCCGAGCCATTTTTGCCTTCGCGTGCGTACAGTTTACCCGCATTTTCACTGGGCAGGGTTTTGCGGTAGAAATAGGTGTTACCTTGTTTTTTGATTTCCCCGTAGCGCACGGAAAGTAGCTTATCATAGTCCACAAACGTCTGGATGAGCTTGTCCCGGCCAGGAATCTGAGCCAGCATGGCATTGGTGTAGTCGCCCTGAGCTTTAAACCAGGCTTGGGTTTCGGGGTTACTCATGTCTTCAAGCCAGCGGTAATTATCAACTACTTTCTTGCCAAAATAAGTGTCGGTCACGGGCCGTTTGGGCGTTTTGGGCAGACTTGATTTGGCTGGCATTTGGGCGCTGGCGGTCAGGCCGACGAGCAAGGCCGTAATTAAGGTCAAGAACTTTGTCATGATTGCTGGGATAGACTGGTTGGCATAAATTTACCCGATTAGTCGCGGAGAAAAAAGTATTGGAAACACTTTTGAGCGAACGGTTTCCCAGCCTTCCCTTATCGATCCCATGAACGTGTTCTGTTCATACCCAAAATTTAAAAACTGCCAGAAAAGAAAAAACGGATTTTCACACCAGGCTGAACGCCAGGAGATGCTTGCTCACCGCGTCATATACTCCCAACTCACCTTTCCGTACCGCCACTCCCGCCCCTGCGTCGGCAACTGCTGTCCCTTCCCGTCTTTGACTTCCAGCTTCGTCCAGCCGAAATTCCCTTTTTCGTAGTCGAAGGTTTCGCCATCGTCGTCGTAGAGGTTAAAACTACCCGGCTGGGCACCATAATAACGCACCGTAAGCGGCAGTACTTCGTCTTTGGTCGGTGAGTGCAGAGTGGCCGGAATCATGGGGATGATACCGCCGTCCTTCACGAAAAGTGGGATTTTATCCAGCCCGGCGGAATGGTCGACTTCGATGGTTTCGCCACCGCCGACATACTTTCCGGTGTAGAAATCGTACCATTTTCCCTGGGGCAAAATCACGCGTCGTTTTGGCTCTTCGGCAAACAACGGCGCGACCAACAGGTAGTCGCCGACCATGAACTGGTCTTTTATATCCTTGCGTACAGCCATAGCGTAGGGGTTATCGGTGGCGTCGAACTTCCCGGCAACGACTGTCCCCGCGTCGGCAAAGCCCTCCACCAGGTTCATGGCCCGAATGGGCGGTTTGCCCTCGAAATGGTATTGTGCAAAGGTCGTGTAGAGGTACGGCAGCAACTGCATCCGTAGCTGCATGACCTCCTTCACCTGCTCGGCTACTTCGGGATAGGTCCAGGGTTTGATGCCGCTGGCCCAGGCGTTGAGCATTGCCATCGGCGAAAAGCACACCGCCTGCATCCGCCGCAGCCACTCTTCGGCGGTTTTGGACGAGCGCGCCTCGGGTGTCCAAAGTACCCCGATGAAGCTGCTATTGCAGAGGGCCGTGATGAAATCCTTGTGGTTGTAATAGTCGTTATAAATAACGTAGGGCATCGCCGAGGCCCCGGCATTGGTGGCCCTCGTCAGGCCGTAAGTACGCTGGTTCCTGGCCCGGAACCACTCCACCGTCATTTTCTGGAACTGCAGCCCGTAGGTTTGTCGCACCTGCTCGGCGGCGTAGCCCGATGGGAACCTGGCGATATCCGGCCACAGCCAGCGGTCGTAGCCGTCGGTTTCGTCCACTTTGTAGCCCGACACGCCCAAATCGACGCCCTGCGCAGTAAAGTGTTTTTTGAATGATTCGCGGGCGGGTTTAAGATTAAAATCAGGCACCACACCCACCCACACCGTGTGCGAAGCGGTGTAAGGCAGAATGTCTTTGTAAATCGGCGAATGCGACGACACATAGGGATTGATCCAGAGATTGGCCCGGATGTTTTTGGCCAACAATTTATCCAGAAAAGGCTTGGGCTGCGGGTAACGCGTACTGTCCCACACGAAGCTGTTGGGGTATGCATGCGACTGCCATCCCGGTTCCAGGCCAATGATACTCAGCGGGTAGCCTTTCTGCTCAAAATCCTTCACCTCTTGCAGTACTTGCTGATCGGTAAAGAGCGTTGGCGTGCGGTGGACAAACCCCAGGCCCCATTTCGGGGGCAGAGTACCCCCGCCGCAATAAAGATTATACCGCTGCACGACTTCCATCGCATTCTTACCCGCAAAAACATAAACTTCCGTCCCCGGCGCGGGCACCAGCTCATCCACGGCATCGGAGTAGGGTTGGGCGTTCCAGTTTTTCTGGGTATTGCGGTTCATCTCTTCCGGTGGACTTTTACTATCCTTCCGTACCGCCGAACCTGCGTACACCGTCACATATCGGGCCGAGTTGATAAGTACCCCATAGCCCCGATCCGAAACGTAGAAAGGTACTGGGGCATGGGTGCGGCCGTCATCCTTTCCGCCGTAATGGTCCACGTGCAGGGTTTTGATCGTACCGCGCTGCTGCACGGACTTGAAGTTCAGCCCCAAGCCGTAGAGTTGCTCGTCCTTGTGTAGCGGGAAACGCAGGTACGCTTTGCCGTCGGTGAGTTCGTGGGTACTTTGTTTTAATTCATTGGGAAAAACCGGAGTACCCAGCTTTTGCAATGCCTCGACGCGTGGCTGGATTTCGGCCACGCCCAGTAGGGTAAGTTTTTCCGGCTTGCCCACCGTAGCTTTCCATACGCCGGGGGCTACTTGCTGCCATTGGAAAGTGGTGGTTTGGGCAAAGAGAGAAAATGGGAAGAATAGGGCTAGGGCGAAAATATTTTTCATCGAAAGTCAAGCGCTCGTTTTAATTCTAAAATCAGATAATTTGGAGTGTACGACTTTTCTGTGCCAACACTACCCTATTGCAATCGCTCTCTTACCAAAGGAGATGGTATGAATGCAGAAAAGCTGCCTTTCTAAGAAATATCCTTTCCGCTACACAAAGCTTTCCTCATTATGAAAATTTATTGGCTGCTTCTTTTTCTGACAATTTCCCCGTTGGCCAGTGCCCAGTGGAAACTGGTATGGTCGGATGAGTTCAACGATGACGGTTCACCCAATCCTCTGAAATGGAAGTACGAACAGGGCTTCGTACGCAATAACGAGCTGCAATGGTACCAACCCGATAATGCCCATTGCCGGGACGGTCTGCTGGTTATAGAAGGCCGAAAAGAGCAGAAGCCCAACCCAAACTACCAACCCGGCAGCGACAACTGGAAAACCAAACGTCCGAATATTACCTACACTTCGTCCAGTCTGATTACCCGGAAGCTGCACCAGTGGCTGTACGGTCGCTTTGAGATGCGGGCGCGAATCGACACGCGCCCCGGCCTGTGGCCCGCCTTCTGGACGTTGGGTGTCGAGGGTGAGTGGCCCGCGAACGGAGAGATCGACATCATGGAGTACTACCGGGGGATGCTGCTGGCTAACGCCGCCTGGGCTTCTGGCCAGCGGTACAAAGCTAAATGGGATGATTCCCGAAAGCCAATTTCTGAATTTGCCGATCCTGCCTGGTCGGAAAAGTTTCATGTATGGCGGATGGACTGGGACGAGAAGCGCATCGCGCTCTACGTGGACGACCAGCTGCTGAACGAAGTAAATTTGGAAGAGACCTACAATGCATCAGGCGACAAGAAGAATCCCTTTCGAGACCCTCATTACCTGATTTTGAATATGGCGATCGGCGGCGACAACGGGGGCGACCCTTCGTCCACTGATTTTCCGGCGCGCTTTGAAGTGGATTATGTGCGGGTGTTTCAGAAAGAGTAATTATTGTCTCACTCCACAGCTATCCCCATCATCCGCATTAATTCGCTAGCATTGAAACTCTGACAAATACCCTCGTGTAGGCGATAATCAAAGGTAAGTTTCCCATCCTGTACGTCGGAGCGGAAGTGGAAGTTCTGGACGTAGGGTTGCGTCGCACCCCATTCGCCAAGTTCGAGGTCGTGGGTAGAGACCATGCCGGAGGCGGGGAGCGGATGCAGTTGGCGGATGAGGGCTTCAGCGCCCCGATGCCTGTCGGCGGAGTTAGTGCCTTTCAGGATTTCATCTAGCAGGTAAAAAACGGGTAGAGCCAGGTCGGGTGTTGCTGAAAGCTCGAGCAGTTGCCGCAGCCGTTTCAACTCGGCGTAGAAGGACGAGGTATTCTCCACCAGTGAGTCCTGCGTCCTCATGCTACTGAAAACCTGCACGGGCGCACAGGCCAGGCTATTGGCGCAGACGACGGTACCCGTTTGCGCCAGCACCAGATTGATGCCGACGGTACGCAGAAAGGTACTTTTACCCGACATATTGGAACCCGTCACCAGCATCGTATGACCCGTACCAATCAGAGAAAAATCGTTGCTGACCCGCGCATCGGCGGGGATAAGCGGATGACCCAGCTCTACGGCTTCGATGCGAATATTTTCTTCCCAGTCTACTTTTGGCAGCGGGTAGGCCGGGTTAGCAAAGGCGAAGCCCGCAAGGCTATTCATCGCTTCAATGTCAGCCAGGGCATCCAACCAAGCGGCCAGTTCCTCGCCATGTTCCTTTTTCCATTTTTCAAGAGCGGCCAGGCAGTGCAAATCCCACAGAAAGGGAATTCCCACAAGGGCGATAAAGATTGGGTGCAAACGGTAATCCAGCCGGGCGAACCATTGTCCCGCCGAACGGATGGCCGTGGGGGCTTGAGCCGTTAGCTTTTGTCGCAACTGCCACCAACGTGATTGGTAAGGAGCATCATTGGCTAGTTCCAGCAGGTCGGCGTAGGCAACCAGCGTCAGGCCGAGATCGGTTGTTCGGTGGGTGAGGTCTTGAATGCCCGCGTTATAGCGTTTCAAAATGAACCCTTGCCACAGAATACTTAACAAAAAAAACCAGCCGGACAGGATTCCTGTCACAGCCAATACGCCCAGGATCACCGTCACGATGGGCCACCACCGCCAGTTCAATGATTTTTGCAGCGGCTCGCTCATGACCTCACCTGCCCAGGTTCGCAAAGCCCCTACTTGCTGCGAGGCGTGTTCGTGCAGCAGAGCGGTAGCTTCCCAGCCTTGTCTCCAGTCGGCAGCTTGTTTGAATTCTTCGACGGCCTCCTGCCGCATCAGAATTTCGTCCAGCGGAGCGGGGCGGGTGAGCCATTGCGCCAGGCGGCGACTCCCCTCGTCGGTGCGGCTGCGGTTGAGGAGACGGTAGAGCGAGTGCTTGCCAAAAACATCGAGGTCGGTGGCGTAGGGATGAAGCGGGTCGGTAAATTGGTCGCCCGTTTCGGGCCGCAAGAATCTAAAATCCAGCCGCGCCAGTTCGTCGGTATTGACAGTTTGTAGATTGCGCAGAAAGTTGCGCCGCCGCTTGGCCCGCTGCTGCCGTCCCATAAGGACGACGAAAACGGCGCCAGCTATTAGTCCGAGAATCCCCCAAAGCGGCTGATTCTGATTACTCCATAAGCCCAGTGAAACAACCAACGCCACAAAAGTCAACAGTCTGCCCCCGGCCAGGCCGTTAAAAAGCTGCTGTGCTGCTTCTTCCTTCTCGGCAGCATCCTTAGACACCGCCTCAAAGTACTCAGCTGGTGAAGGGATTTTGTTCATATTATTTACTTCACCCAAAAACGAAAAACCTTATTAGAAAATGGGGTGGTTGGCTACCCGCCAATGTTTTGAACTACCTGCTAACTAAACTTCCGCTGTTTCAAACTGCAACTTGATCAGATTAGCATACAGTCCGTTGTCGATCAAAGCCAACTGATTGTGCGAGCCGGACTCTACAATCTGCCCTTCCCGGATCACATAAATCGTGTCTACTTTACGGATGGTGGCAAGGCGGTGAGCGATGACTATCGTTGTGCGATTTTTCATTAATTCGTCCAGCGCCGACTGCACTAACTGCTCGCTTTCGGCGTCGAGCGAACTCGTAGCCTCGTCGAGAATCAGGATTTTGGGGTCTTTCAGGATGGCCCGCGCGATGGCTACGCGTTGCCGCTGTCCGCCCGAAAGCTTCACGCCGCGCTCGCCGACGATCGTCTGCATTCCTTCGGGAAACGAGTCAATGAATTGCAGAGCGTTGGCCTTCCGGGCTGCTTCCCGCACTTCATCCGATGGGGCACCGGGCCGACCGTAGGCGATGTTCTCTTCGATTGTACCGCCGAACAGCATAACTTCTTGCGGCACGATGGCCATCATACTCCGCAATGCACTGAGCGGATAGGACGCTACATCGACGCCATCTACCATAATTTTACCTTCCTGTGGATCGTAAAAGCGCATGAGTAATTGCACGATAGTGGATTTGCCCGCCCCGCTGTATCCGACAAGCGCGATTTTTTCGCCAGCTGCTACCTCGAACGAAATGCCTTTTAGTACTTTCACATCGGATCGTGAGGGGTAGTTGAAGCGCACGTCATCGTACACAATGTTGCCCTCTACAGGTGGTATCGGCTTATCTTCCTGGCTAAGATCAACCTCAGACGTCTCGCCTAGAATCTCCACCAGCCGCTCGGACGAGCCAATAGTTTTGTTGATTTGCGCGTACATATCGCCCAATCCGCCCATGGCACCGCCAATGAAAGTGGTGTAGAGGACGAAGGTAAACAGGTCAGCGATGCTCAATTCACCCGCCTGCACCAGATTGGCACCGTACCAAATAACGCCCACGATGCCGCCGAAGAGCGCAAAAATGATGAAAGACACAAAGCCACCCCGAAAATTGGCCGCTTTGAGCGCGTTGTCCACCACCCGATCCAACGCCAAACGGTAGCGGTTCACCTCTAGCCGTTCATTGGTGAACGCCTTTACGACTTGCACCGACTGCAGCGTCTCTTCGGCGATGACGTTGGCCGCCGCCAGTTCGTCCTGCGCTTTCTTGGAAAGACGCCGAATGTACCGTCCGAAAAACATTGCCGCCAAAACCATGATCGGGAAAGTCGCCAGCATGAACATAGTCAGCTTCCAGGAAGTGAGCGAAATGAGCGTGACCCCCACAACCAGTGTGGCGATTTGCCGAAAAAATTCAGCGATGGTGAAGGAAAGCACATCCCGCAACTGCGTGACGTCGGATGTGATGCGGCTCGTTAGCTCGCCCACGCGCCGCTGCTCCAGAAAGCCAATGGGCAAGGTGATGATTCGACTATACACATCGCGTCGCACATCGGCCATAGCCCATTCGCTGACACGCGAGAACAAATAGATTCTCAGATAAGAGAAAATCGCCTGAAACACCAAAATAACGATCAGAACGCCTGTTATTTGGTTTATCGTGTATGAAGACTTTCCTTCAATCACTTCAATGATGCTGCCCACCAACTTAGGAAACGCCAGCGACGTACCCGTAGAAAGAATCAGAAAAATGAAGCCGACGATAAAGTGTCCCTTATAAGGAAGGGTGTAACGGAAAATTTCCAGGGTTTTCTTGAAACCCGTCCAACTCAATTTCTTCACGGCAAAAGGCGACTTGGAGGCATTTTCGTCCTCTTCGTCGTCACTCCGCCCAAATCTACTTCTAGCCATGTCTCTTTATATTTATGTAGTTCGGGGGCTAACGGCGGGGGCGACTCCTAACGAAAAATAAGCTCGTCTATATCCCATCGTATCCCACGCCGAAACACCCTCACTCATCAATCTGACCCTTGTACCCCGATTGTTGCAAAATCTGCCGGGCGTCGGGGTTGTTCATTAGTTCTTGCAAAGTTACGTCAGGGTTGTTGGCCAAGTACATACTAACGATGCGCCATCCGAGCCAGCGACCAATGCCACCCGGTACTTCTTCACCGATTTCGGGTGTAAAGGGCCGCTCCCCCACATACTTCTGTTTAATCTGTTCTGCTTTTTCGTAGAGCAGTTTGTTCTCTACCACGAAAGCCCACAACTGAGTTTGGCTGTTGTATGTTCGTGATAAGTCGCGCTCCGAGAAACCAAGTATCAAGCTGTCGGGCGTTTGCGGAATGCAATGTTTCACAAACTCGAATGCCTTGCCATAGCCGACCATGTCAGCCAGCAGCGTCCTATCCTGCGGATCGACCCGAACGTAATGATCCGACAGAAAGAATAAGATTGACGGCACGAGATATTCCGGCTGGTAGCGGCGCAACTGGTAGGTATATACCTGCGGACGATACGTGGCTTTCGGCCCACCAAAATATTCCAAACCTATGATAATCAAGCTATCCGATACGTAAAGATCATTACCCAGGAAGCCCGTTACAATAGTTTCTACCCGTGGTGGTTGGAAATCGGGGTAGTAGTATTTGAGATGTCGGAAGGCTTTTTCCAGGGGTTCTTTTATCTTGCCTTCCTTATTGCCCAGCAAAGAATCTACCTGGTATTTGAAACTTCGCAGTTCATTATTTCGTATCTGCCCGTAAAGGCTACTGGCCAGTGCTGTATCCTGTCCGTACCCCTCAAAATAAACCTTTTGGAGATAAGGATGACGATCAAGGAATGATTTTACTTCCGCTACGCTCTCACAGGCAAACAGCGCATCTTCGAGCGGCTCCATTTTTACTTCTGCCTGGATATCACTGAGGTCAGGTTCGCGGTCGGTAAGGGAGTCGCAGCCCGCCAGGAATAGAGCAAGGCCAAGAAAAACAAAAATTCGGTTGGGGTACATTCACTCGAAATAGGGGAACACGTTGGTCGAACACGCAAAAGTAGCTAAAAAGTTGCAGTCCCTATGTCCGAGAAAAATGACAAAACGATAAGT
>NZ_JBGSXF010000427.1:0-7641 GCF_041751555.1 Persicitalea sp.
ATAGTAGGACGTCCCAATGTGGGCAAGTCCACCCTTTTTAACCGCCTGATCGAAGAGCGGAAGGCGATTATGGACAACGAGAGCGGCGTGACGCGCGACCGCCATTATGGTCATGCTCAGTGGTCGGGGCAATTCTTTACCGTCATCGACACGGGCGGCTACGTGGTGGGTTCGGAGGATATCTTCGAAGGCGCCATCCGCGACCAGGTCGAGTTGGCCATCGAGGAATCGTCGGTGGTGCTGTTCATGGTGGACACAATGAGCGGGTTAACCGAGCTCGACAAGGAGTTTGCCAATGTGCTGCGCCGTTACGACAAACCCGTACTTATGGTGGCCAACAAGGCCGAATCGCTCGAGCGCTACCATTCCTCGGCGGAATTTTACGAATTAGGACTAGGGGAAGAAATCTTTCCCGTTTCCTCGCAAACTGGCTATGGCACGGGTGATTTGCTGGACGAGGTGATCAAGTACTTCGACGCGCCGGGTATCGAAAATCCCGAGGAAGGCATCCCTCGCATCGCCATCGTGGGCCGTCCGAATGTGGGCAAGTCTTCCTTCCTAAACGTGCTGACGGGTACTGAGCGCAGCATCGTGACCGACATTGCGGGTACTACCCGCGACGCCATCCATACGCCCTACAAGGCTTTTGGCCGGGAATACATTCTGATCGACACAGCCGGGATGCGTCGCAAGTCGCGGGTGAAAGAGGATATCGAGTTTTACTCCACCATCCGCTCTGTTAAGGCGATGGAAGAGTCTGATGTCTGTATCGTGATGCTGGACGCACAAAACGGGCTGGAAGGCCAGGACATGACGCTCATCGGTCAGGCCGATAAAGCCAAGAAGGGTATCGTGATTATGGTCAATAAATGGGATGCGGTGGAGAAGGAATCCAAAACCGCCGACCATCTGAAGAAAGCTATGTTGGAACGCCTTGCTCCGATGAACTACATGCCAATCATTTTCGCATCGGTGCTGGAAAAGCAACGGATTTTTCAGGTAATGGAAAAGGCGATGGAGGTGTATGAGAATAAGCACCGTAAAATCACGACTTCCAAGCTCAACGAGGTCATGCAGCAGGTGATCGCTAACTACCCGCCACCAGCTTTCAAGGGCAAGCACATCAAGATCAAATACATGATTCAGTTGCCCACGCCCTCACCAACGTTCGTATTTTTCTGTAATCATCCCAAGTACATCAAGGAACCCTACGTACGCTACCTCGAAAACCGGATGCGCGAGCACTTCGATTTTACGGGCGTACCGCTCACGATGTTTTTTAGGGAAAAATAGGATATGCCCGAACTGGCAGTTGTTGAAGCACAAGAACGCCCCCGTTCCTATTACTGGACGGGGGCGTTGCTGGTACTGCTTGCTGCTTTCTGTTTCGCCTGCAAAGGAATACTTATCAAGATCGCTTATCGGGAGTACCCCATAGACGCCATTGCGTTGTTGGCTTTGCGGATGATTTTTGCACTACCCTTTTACCTTCTGATTGGCTGGCGACTCGCCAAAACTACCGAACCCACGCAACTGACGCCGCGACAGTGGTTGTCGCTGATGGCCATTGGAGCCACGGGATACTACCTGGCGAGCTACCTCAACTTTCTTGGATTGGTGTATATCACAGCCAGCCTGGAGCGCGTACTTCTTTTCATCTATCCCACCTTCGTTTTGTTTCTGGGAGTTGGGGTATTCGGACGAAAAATAAAACCCCGGCAGTATGGTGCCTTGTTACTCACCTACTTGGGAATCGCGCTAGTCTTTGTTCCCAATATTGATGCCGGGGATCAGACAAATTTGCTTTTGGGCTCCTTCTGGGTAGTTCTCAGCGGAATTGTGTATGCCGTGTATCTGGTAGGAAGCGATGCCTTTATTGCCAAGATTGGTTCAAGGAAATTCACTTGCTATGCCATGATCGCCGCCACGCTACCCACCGCCTTACACGGTTTCGTGAAGCATGGCTTCCTCACATTCTTACAATATCCAGCCCCGGTCTATGCTATTAGTGGCGTAATGGCCGTTTTCGTGACCGTCGTTCCAACGTTTATGATTGCGGAGGGAATCCGGAGGATTGGCTCGGGCAACACTTCGATCGTGGCGAGTATCGGGCCGATTTTTACCATCGTGCTTGCCAGTACGGTACTTGGCGAGCAGATTAGCTTTTGGCAGGCCGTCGGGACGGGCCTGGTTCTGGCTGGGGTGGTTTGGATAGGCTGGAAAGGAGAGAAGTAACCTCCGAATCGAACTCAGATTCGATCGTCAGGTACTTGAAGTAATTCAGTAGTACGCCCCGGTCAGCCTCGGCCCAGTCCAGTTCAAGTAGTTCTTCGGGGGAGAGCCAGAGAATTTGCTCATGTTCGGTCAGGATGATTTCATCGGAAGCTAGTTCGCAGACAAAAGGCACCAGTCGGATAGTGCGCCACACATCATTACGGTCGGTGACAGGCAACCGCTCACCGATAAGAATTTCTACGCACAGTTCCTCCCGAATTTCGCGCACTAGCCCTTCCTCCTCTGTTTCTCCGGCTTCCAATTTACCACCGGGAAACTCCCACTTCATAGGCAGCGAGCCAACCGCGCTGCGTTGGGCAGCCAGCACTTTCCCTTCACGCTCAATAATGGCGCAGGGTACCCGCACGAGTGGTTTCAATACGATGTCCGACACTGGCATTCTCCCCTCTTTTGATTTTCGGCTGCGAAGGTACGACTAAGTACGCGTTATGCTAACGTTGAGAATCAAAAGGATATTGGGGGAGGGCCAAAAGGGGAGATGGACTTCGACCATTACGCTAAAAAAGCTCCCCTGTCCGATGTCGGGGCAGAATGCCCAGATGGCGGTAGGCCATTTCAGTAGCTTCCCGCCCGCGGGCGGTGCGCTTGAGGTAGCCTTCCTGGATCAGGAATGGCTCGTACACCTCTTCGATTGTTTCAGCCTCCTCACTACAGGCCGTAGCGATAGTCGATAGCCCCACGGGGCCTCCTTTAAACTTTTCGATAATGGTGGTCAGGATGCGGTTGTCCATTTCGTCTAAGCCGTTTTGATCCACGTCGAGGGCAGTAAGGGCCATTTCGGCGATGGCCACCGTAACGTGGCCTTTGCCCTTCACCTGGGCAAAATCGCGGGTGCGGCGCAGCAGATTATTGGCGATGCGGGGCGTTCCACGGCTGCGGCGGGCGAGTTCATAGGCTGCCTCGTCATCAATCGGTGAGCCAAGCAAGTCCGCCGAGCGCAGCACGATGGTAGTTAGTAGTTTGGCGTCGTAATATTCCAGCCGGGCGTTGATACCGAAGCGCGCCCGCAGCGGGGAGGTCAGCAGTCCAGCGCGGGTAGTGGCACCGACGAGCGTGAAGGGATTCAGGCCGATTTGTACCGAACGGGCATTAGGGCCGCTGTCGAGCATGATGTCGATCTTGTAATCCTCCATCGCGGAGTATAAATACTCTTCCACGATGGGGTTGAGACGGTGGATTTCGTCGATGAAAAGTACATCGTGGGGCTGTAAATTCGTGAGGAGTCCGGCCAGGTCACTGGGCTTATCCATCACCGGCCCAGACGTTGCTTTGATGTTGGCTCCCAGTTCATTCGCTACGATGTGCGAGAGCGTGGTCTTTCCCAGTCCCGGCGGGCCATGTAAGAGAACGTGATCCAGAGCTTCACCGCGTTGCTTAGCAGCTTTTACAAAGATTTTCAGATTTTCCAGAATTTTCTCCTGACCCGTAAAATCATCGAATGATAGCGGCCGCAGAGCCTTCTCTATTTCTTTTTCAGTGTTGGACAGGCTTTCGCCTTCTCCGCTCATATATTCTTTCCGCATGGCTTTCTGCAAATATTCATAAAAACCAAAAATACGGCTTTTTGGCGGTATAATAGCGGCGTTGCCCGCTGTTAAAATGTTGAATGGTTGAAGAGATTAATCTACCATTTTTGTAACAAGCGCTACCACCGCCGCCACGCGCTCGGTGTCGGTGTAGAGGATGCTGCGCTCATCGGGGATTTCGCCCGCCATCGAAATCTCCGCTGGAAAGTACGTCTGCCGCCCGGGCCGGAATGCTTTACCCGTCAGATGAAGTGCGTCCACGCCTGTGGCGGCTAGTTCCGCTGCATTGGCCGCCGACACCCCGCCGCCCGGCATGATTTCGATGCGGCCATTAGCTTGCTTCGCTAATTCAGTCAGTAGTGCTTTGCCTTGCAGAACGACCGATTTTTGACCGGAAGTCAGGATGCGTTCGCAGCCAGTTTCTATGACGGCCTCCAAGGCAGGGAGCGGATCAGGCGTAAGGTCGAAAGCGCGGTGGAAGGTCACGCCCATGGGCTGCGCGTATTGCACCAGGGCGCGGGTACGGGGCACATCTACTTCGCCATTCGGAAGCAGTACCCCCAGCACCACGCCGTCGGCACCAAAAGATTTGGCAGTGTCGATGTCGCGACGCATGATGTCGATTTCCGATTCTTCATACACAAAATCGCCGCCTCGGGGGCGAATCATCACATACAGGTCAATCCGAATGTTGTCACGTACCGCGGCGATCAGGCCCGCACTGGGTGTAGTACCGCCCTCGCCCAGGCCGCCGCAAAGCTCAACACGAGCGGCGCCAGCTTTTTGAGCATTTTGGCAAGATTCTAAAGAGTATGCGCAGACTTCGATAGTCATAAGTATTTCAATCTTTTCATGTGGCAGTATTGGTTGTACCCAGGGCAAGTTAGAATAGCTGTTGTGCCTTGTTTACCTTGATTTGGAATCCGGGATACAGGATGTGTCGTGCTTGAGATACTATTTTTGTCTTTTATATGACTGAAAGTCAGTTGCTTATATTTCTATAAAAAATAAATCAACACAAACAAGAATTTTTTCTAAAAAAACCTGTTAAAAATTACCGAAAGATGCAGAATTTCATACTTTTGCACTCCAAAAAATGAACTGAACACTAAATCTGACTTTGACATTATGTACTGGACACTAGAACTTGCATCGTATTTAGAAGATGCGCCCTGGCCAGCTACCAAGGACGAACTCATCGACTTCGCCATTCGTACCGGAGCGCCGTTGGAGGTCGTCGAAAACTTACAGGAACTCGAAGACGACGGCCAACCGTACGAAAGCATCGAAGAAATTTGGCCCGATTACCCCACGAAGGAGGACTTCTTCTTTAACGAGGATGAATATTGACGTAGCTATCGGCTTGGGGGCTGCTCGCGTGGCAGGCCCAATTTATATCTTTTGAAAAAAGACGCCCAAGCGCGTCTTTTTTTTATTTTACTTCCTCTGTTTTTCTGGCCTTGTTCATGGTCTTTGCTTCGTATTTTTTTGGGGCGTAAAGAAAGCCGAACGCTTCCCCCCCTTCCCGCTCGTGTACTTTGTGATGAACGTAGTGCGCCTTCATGATGCGCTTCATGTAAGGGCTGCGCGGCTGGTACTTTGTTTTTATGCGGCGGTGGACGATCACGTCGTGGAAAACGAAGTAGGCTACGCCGTAAAGCGAAATGCCGAAGCCGACCCACATCAGGAACCGCAGCGACACTACCTCTGACCCCAGCACGATCAGCGCCGTGGCGGTAATGCCGAAGATGATACCGAACCAGTCGTTGCGCTCCCACCAATGCTTGTGCGGCGCGTGGTGCGATTCGTGCCAGCGCCACATAACGCCGTGCATGATGTACTTATGCGTGAACCAGGCGAAGCCTTCCATGAAAAAGAAAGTCACCAGCATCAGTAATATATTGAGAAACAAATTCATGAGTCGTAGCTAAGAAACTGAGAAATACTGGGTTCACTTCTTGGGGAACGGGATTTCACGAAAAAACATTCTAAGGAGAACAAATGTTGAGAAAAAATACCGCTGATCGTTTTTTTTCAAGACCAAAAGTACCTACTTTTAAAAAACCTAACTTCCATCCAATTCCCACGAACGATGGACCTACGAACACTCCGGGAACTAGTCCGGCAAGGCGAGGGCGATAATCTGGAATTCAAGCTCAAATCCAGCCATCCCGAGAAGATTGTCCGGGAAATAGTGGCCTTCGCCAACTCCGGGGGCGGTAAACTACTCGTCGGCATCGGCGACGATAAAACCATCAAGGGCCTCAAGTACGCCGACGAGGACGAGTACATCCTCGAACGGGCTATCCAGAGACTGTGCACACCTGAAATCCCTTACCGTATCGAACGCGTGCCGCTTACTGACGAGCGCGAAGTGCTGGTGTTTCACATTCACCGCAGCACCGATAAGCCCCATGCCGTGCTGGATGAATCCGGCAAAAAGAAAACTTACGTGCGGGTGAAGGATCGATCTGTACAGGCCAGCCGTGAGATGCGGGAAATCATGAAACGTACCCGCCGCCAGCGCGACATCCGCTTCAACTACGGCGAGAAGGAAAAGAAACTGATGCAGCTACTTGACGCCCAGCAGAGTGTCACGGTGGACTCTTTCGCTACTTCGGTGGGTATCCCTCGCAATATGGCCTCCCGGACGCTGATTCTGCTGGTGCTGGCCAATGTGCTGGAAGTACATCCCGGTGAAATTCGCGATCAGTTTACAATGGCGATGGCGTAGGGGCTGCTTGATCTTCGCCTGATCGCCGATTTGCTGTGATAGTCTTATTTCCTTGAAATTTCCGATTCTTTCGCCTTTACTAGTTAGTTCTTCAAGCTTTTTCAAAATTGAGCGGACATCGGATGGATACGCAAGTCTGCCCCGATGGGGCTTGCATTCTTCCAAATGGCAATAAACCGCTAGATTTATAGTTATTTTTGGAAGGCAAAGTCGATATTTACGGGCTTCTGCGATATATTTCCCTCAAAACAGAACGCAACTCCATTTTATGTTCCCTAAAATACTGAAAAGCTTCTTGGGTGCGATCCTGCTGGCGTGGGCGCTGGGCGTGCTGCCCTGCGAGGCGCAGAAGCGTGACCGTAAGCGCGATAAAGAAAATCAAACCGAACAAAAAGACACCGCCACGCGCCTGGAAGACGAGGGAACGGCTATCGAAGGCATGAAGTACATGATGATGGACGAGCCGTCGCGGGCGCTGCCTGTCTTCGAGAAATTGGTAGATATGAGTCCGAATGATCCGGCGAGTCACTTCATGCTGGCTTCGGCTTTGCTGAAGCTCAACCGTATTGCCGATGCTCTCCCCCACGCTAAAACAGCCTACGAAGCCGAACCCGAAAATGCCTATTACGTCGAGCAGCTTTCGGAGGTTTTTACAAAACAGAAAAGGTACGCTGACGCAGCTAAGTTGTTTGAGGTTTTAGTGAAGAAAGACCCGGCGAATATCCCTTACGGCGTAGAGCTGGCGGCAATGTACATTTTCAGCGACCAGTTCGACAAAGCCATTGATACTTATGACCGTCTGGAGAAGGCCGTAGGCGTCACCGAAGAAATCACGCACCAGAAGCAGCAGCTCTACCTGCGCGACAACAAGATCGACAAGGCGATCGCCGAAGCCCAAAAGCTGATCATCGCCGAACCTGCCGAACTGGCCTACCGCCTCGAACTGGCTGAACTGCTGATGGCTAACGACCGCATCGACGACGCAGTGGCTCCTCTGGAAGATGCCTTACGGCTCAATCCTGACGAGGCCCAGGCCCACGTACTGCTAGCCGATATTTACCGTCGCAAAGGCGATGTCGAGAAGAC
>NZ_JBGSXF010000428.1:0-4573 GCF_041751555.1 Persicitalea sp.
CCTTATCGGTTTCGACCTCAGCCAGAATATCGCCGGATTTAACCTCGTCGCCCACTTTTTTGTGCCATTCCGCGATGACACCCTCTTCCATGGTGTCGCTCATTTTAGGCATTCTTATTACTTCTGCCATGTTTTCTGGTATGTTAATAGATCAAGGGTATTTCAATACAGTTAGCCAAAAATACAATAAAACGAATTAAAAGGGTTAACGGTCAACGGTTAAGGATGAACGGCGGTTTCTATTTTGCTGATAGTCAGAATAAAAAAGGGTCAGAGAAATTTTCTCTAACCCTTTTTCTCCAAAAAACTTTTGTCAAAAACTTAGCTTATCTTCAAAACCGCCATGAAGGCTTCCTGCGGAATTTCGACGTTGCCGACTTGGCGCATCCGCTTCTTACCCTTTTTTTGCTTTTCAAGTAGTTTGCGCTTACGGGAAATATCGCCGCCATAACACTTGGCAAGAACGTCTTTTCGCATGGCCTTGACGGTTTCGCGCGCGATAATTTTCTGGCCGATGGCCGCCTGAATGGCAATCTCGAACATTTGGCGCGGGATCAACTCGCGCAATTTCTCACATAGTTTCTTGCCCCACTCATAGGCTTTGGTGCGGTGGACGATAGCAGACAGCGCGTCCACGCGGTCGCCGTTGAGCATTACATCAAGCTTCACCATATCCGAAGCTTCGTAGCCGGTGAGTTCGTAGTCGAGCGAGGCGTAGCCGCGTGAAATAGTTTTAAGGCGATCGAAGAAATCGAAAACTACCTCGGCCAGGGGCATCGAGAATGACAGCTCAACGCGGTCGGAGGTAAGGTAGATTTGGTTTTTGAGCATTCCCCGTTTGTCCATGCAGAGCGTCATTATGGCCCCGACGTACTCCGACTTGGAAATAATCTGGGCGTTGATGAAAGGCTCTTCGATCACGCTGATGAAGTTGGGTTCCGGCATTTCGGAGGGTGCACTCACTTTGAGGTTTTCGCCGCGCGTGGTCGTCACCTTAAACTGCACTGAGGGAACAGTGGTGATCACCGTCATGTCAAACTCCCGTTCCAGGCGCTCCTGAATGATTTCCATGTGCAGCATTCCGAGGAAGCCGCAACGGAAGCCGAATCCGAGAGCGGCGGAAGTTTCGGGTTCCCACACCAGGGAAGCATCGTTGAGTTGCAGCTTTTCCATCGCTTCGCGCAGTTCCTCGTATTCGCTGGTATCTACCGGATAAATCCCCGCAAATACCATTGGTTTCACTTCCTCAAAACCGCGAATCATAACAGTGGAAGGACGATCGGTGTGCGTAAACGTATCGCCGACTTTTACTTCTTTCGCTACTTTGATTCCCGAAATAAGGTACCCAACGTCGCCGCATTCGACTACCTCTTTGGGCTGTTGTTGCAAGCGCAAAGTGCCTATTTCGTCGGCGTAGTACTCGCGGCCCGTCGCCATGAACTTTACCTTATCACCCTTGCGAACACTGCCGTTTTTTATCCGAAAAATGACCTCGATACCTCGGTAGGAATTAAAGACGGAGTCGAAAATCAGAGCTTGCAGCGGCGCGTCGGGATCACCTTTGGGTGCCGGGATGCGGTGGACGATGGCTTCCAGAATCTCAGGAACGCCAATACCTTCCTTGCCGCTGGCGTGGATGATCTCGTCGCGGCCGCAGCCGATCAGGTCCACGATCTGGTCTTTCACCTCTTCGGGCATGGCACCTGGTAGGTCAATCTTGTTCAGCACCGGAATGATGATGAGATCGTGATTAATGGCCAGATACAGGTTGGAAATCGTCTGGGCCTCAATGCCCTGCGAGGCGTCGATAAGCAGCAGCGCACCTTCGCAGGCGGCGATGGAACGCGATACTTCGTAGGAGAAATCCACGTGGCCTGGCGTATCGATCAGGTTGAGCGTATACTTTTCGCCATTCTGCAGGTAGTCCATCTGAATAGCATGGCTCTTGATCGTGATGCCACGCTCGCGTTCAAGATCCATGTTGTCGAGCAACTGGGCCTGCATTTCGCGGTTAGTGACAGTATTGGTATATTCCAAAAGCCGATCGGCCAGGGTACTTTTGCCGTGGTCGATGTGGGCAATGATGCAAAAATTGCGGATGTTCTTCATGTAATAGCTGTAGGCAATGAGCGGAAGGCTTTGTGCCGTAAAGGAGTTTGTTATAATGTAACGGGCTGGTATTTCAAAAGTTCGTGGCAGAGGCCCGAACCCGAAAATTCTTGCAAAGATACGGCTTACTACCCTATTTTTTACGGAAGATTACAGCCCCTCGCTGACCCACTGCATCATCAGGGCCGTAAGGTAGCCCGCGTAAGAACCCAGCGCGTAACCCAAGATGGAAAGAAGTACACCCACAGTCGCCAGTGAAGGATGAAACGCCGCCGCTACCACGGGAGCTGAAGCCGAACCGCCGACGTTGGCCTGACTGCCCACCGCCGCGAAGAAGAAAGGAATCTTCAGCAGTTTGGCCACGCCAATCACAAAAGCCGCGTGAACCAACATCCACACTAGCCCAATGGCAAACAGCCCCGGATTATCAGCCACCGCCCGCAGGTCCATTTGCATCCCGATGGTAGCGACCAATATATATAGGAATACGCTTCCCATTCGGGAAGCACCCACATACTCCAACTTGCGGATGGGTGTGAGGGAAAAAGACAAACCCATAAACGTCACCAGGGCTATAATCCAGAAGAAAGAGGACGTCAGACTGTAACGGGCCAGTTCGGGATAGTTTTCGCTTAGAAAGGGGGTAATCAAATCTGCTAGAAAATGGGCCAAACCTGTGGCCCCAAAGCCGACCGCGCCTAGATAGAGCAAATTCCGCATGGCAGGAATACGTTGGTTGGCCAGCTCGATACTTTCAAGACGGTTCTGAACATCGGCGATGCGGCTGCTATCGGCTTCCAGGCGGGCGTCGATGCGAGCGGCATAGCCCGCGCCGTAGATCAACACGGCCATCCAGAGTTCGGCCACCAGCACATCGACGGCAACTACCTGAGAGAAAAGCCGATCGCTGGGTTGGAAGACTTCCTTTAAAGCAGTTTGGTTGGCTCCGCCGCCAATCCAACTACCCGCGATAGTAGCCAATCCGCGCCATACGGCGTCAGGCCCTTCACCTTGCACCGTATCGGGACTGAGCTGCCCTACCAGCCATAAAGCCACCGGACCACCGATCATGACTCCGGCCGTACCCGCCAGCATCATAATGACGGCCTGCGGGCCGAGTTTAGCCAGCGATTTCCAGTCCATGCCCAGCGTGAAAAGTACCAGGCAGGCAGGAAGCAGGTAGCGCGAAATGACGGGGTATAATTGCGATTCAGCCCCATCGACCAGGCCAATGGAGTTGTAGATACCGGGAATGAAATAACAAAGCAAAAGCGGTGGGACAACGCCGTAGAATTTTGTCCAGCCCTTTTGCGGCAGCGAGGCCGTGTAGAAGATTAGGCCGAGCGTAAGCATCAGGATGCCCAGCACGACGGCGTCGTTTTGGATCATAGCAGATGTGGTACGGGCTTCCAGCCCGTTTTATAGAAAAGACAAAAAAACGGGCAAGATGCCCGTACCACAAGAAACAAAAAAACACGCAGGTTTCAAGACGAACCCACGTGTCAGATTACACTTCATCAACAAACTAAAAACCAAATGGGAAGAAATTCAATTTTGAATTAGTGATTGAGAGAATGAGTGAATATTTTAAGAATTTTTATTCACTCATTCACAATTCACTTATCGCTCCGGCGACCCGGTCAAAATTGAATCAAGCTGTAGGAGGGGGAGTCGAACCACCCACGGTGCGGTTAGCCGCGATACAAATACTTGGTGGTCAACCCCAGTCGACAAGTCGGCATTATATCGTGTTTATCCCGTGCTCACCACCCCCGAGACAGGAGGGCATGGCTGCCAGTTTCATCATCCTACAGTATGGCAAAAAACGTTGTCAATAGTGTCGGACAGCGAATCCGTTTCTGTATATTGACCTTGCAAAGGTAAGTGACGGAGATCGAAGATTAAAATTTTTTTATAAAAAAGTCTAAATATTTAGACAAATCTCAGGTTTTCGCCTAAATATTTGAATAGATTGTAATTTTCTAGCCAAGAATGAACAAAAATTTAGAAATTGATAATACTGATTTGCGGATTTTATCGCTATTGATGGAAGATGCGGGACTTGCCTATACCGAAATCGGCAAGCGTGTGCATGTATCGGGTGGGACGGTTCACGTCAGGATGAAGAAAATGGAGCAATTGGGCATCGTGAAAGGTTCACAACTCATTATCGATCCGGCTAAGCTAGGTTGGGACATCAGCGCATTCCTGGGCGTGTATCTTGACAAAAGTTCTCTCTACGAAGATGTGGCGGCAGACTTGGAGCAAATTCCCGAGGTTGTTAATATTCATTATACGACGGGTGTATATAGCCTCTTCGCCAAGATTGTCTGTCGCGATACGGGACACCTGAGGGAGGTGCTGCACGATAAAATACAGAAAGTCAAAGGAATACAGCGAACTGAAACCATTATTTCCCTGGAAGAAAGAATCAGCCGTTCTATACCACTGGAAGAAAACTGAA
>NZ_JBGSXF010000429.1:0-2243 GCF_041751555.1 Persicitalea sp.
CTGGCTTGCATCAATTTCATGAACCTCAGCACCGCCCGCTCGGAGAAACGCGCTAAGGAAGTCGGCATCCGCAAGTCGGTGGGCTCGGTGCGTTCGCAGTTGGTCGGGCAGTTTCTGAGCGAATCGTTTATGGTCGTCGGGCTGGCGTTTGTTGCGGCGATGGTTCTGGTGCTGGTCGCTTTGCCCGCTTTCAACACTTTGGCCGATAAGAAAATAGAATTCCCCTGGGCCAGCGGCTATTTCTGGGGCGCCTCCTTGTTGTTCATCCTTTTCACCGCCCTGCTTTCCGGCAGCTATCCCGCCCTGTACCTTTCTTCTTTCCAACCCGTAAAAGTGCTCAAAGGTACTTTCCGCGTGGGACGTTACGCCGCATTGCCCCGCAAGGTGCTGGTGGTAATGCAATTCACGGTATCGGTGGCCCTGATTATCGGCACCATCATCGTGTTTCGCCAAATCCAGCATTCCAAGAACCGCCCTATCGGCTACGACCGCGCGGGTTTGATTCAAATTCCACTGACGGAATTCGACTTCGTGGGCAAATACGATTTCCTGCGCCGCGAATTTCTCAATTCGGGGGCCGTGGTCGAGATGTCCTCGGCCAGCAGCCCGACCACGCAGGTCTATTCCAACACTTCGGGCTTTTTGTGGGAAGGCAAGCCCGAAGGATTTCAGGAGGATTTTGCCTGGACGACCGTTTCGGCCGAGTACGTCAAATCGCTGGGCCTGAAAATCATCGCCGGGCGCGACTTCTCGCGGGAGTTCGCGACGGATTCCAATGCGGTGATTTTGAATAAAACTGCCGTAAAGTACATGGGTTTGAAAGACCCCATCGGCACCATTCTCCGAGATGAGACCGACGAAGATCCCGACCCACCTTTGACAGTCATCGGCGTCATTGATGACATGATTATGACCTCGCCCTATGAACCCGTGAAGCAGTCAATATATAAGTTCGGCACGGACGATAACGCCAGCTACTACAATCTTCGGCTTAATCCCGCCCAAAGCGCAAGCCAATCCATTGCCGCCATCGAAAGCATTTACAAGAAAAACTTGCCCGACCTACCCTTCGAGTACCAGTTTGTGGACGAAGAATACGCCGCCAAATTCGCCTCCGAAGAGCGCGTCGGCAAGCTGGCGGGTGTCTTTACCGGCCTGGCGATTCTGATTAGCTGCCTGGGCTTGTTCGGCCTGGCCTCCTACATGGCCGAGCAGCGCACCAAGGAAATCGGCGTCCGCAAGGTACTGGGCGCGAGCGTGGCAAGCCTGTGGCGGTTGTTGTCCAAAGACTTTGTTTTCCTCGTCCTCATCTCCCTGCTCATCGCTTCACCGCTGGCCTGGTACTTCATGGACGGCTGGCTGCAGAAGTACGACTACCGCACCGAGCTGTCGTGGTGGATTTTCGCGGTGGCGGGCGCGGGGGCGTTAGTCATTACGCTCTTGACGGTTAGTTTTCAGGCCGTGAAGGCGGCATTGATGAATCCGGTGAAGTCGTTGCGCTCGGAGTGAACAGAGGTCTTCGACTACGCTCAGACTGACAATTACCTAGCAACTTGTCAGTCTGAGCGTAGTCGAAGACCTCCTTTAAAAATTTAAGCCGTTTCCCCGCCGCAACTTGATCCTGCACCAGCGGTGCAGCCGTAGCAGTGCTGATTGAGGACGATTTCGCGCCCGGCCAGTGCCTTGGCATTGAAATCGCGGATGTGCTGGTGAGCGGGTGTTGCTACGGGCAGTTCCAGCATTTGATTAAAGTCGCAATCGAACAGGTAACCGTCCCAGCCCACCGATACGGTGTTGCGGCACATGACGCCCTCGGCGGCGGTAGGGTTAAACGAATTGACCAACTTCTCCATATAGCCCTCGAAATTGCCCGACGAAATCAGGTAGTCGAGGTAGCGGCTGATGGGAATATTGGTGATGGCGAAAAGATCGTTAAACTCAATTTCGAATTCGTCGCGAAGCACCTTTTTGAATTGACGCCTCAGCGTCTCCTGACTGGCGGGCATGAACGCTCCGGCAGGATTATATACTAAGTTGAGTGTCAGCCCCATCCCTTCCATTCCATAACCCACAGCATTCAACATCTTCAATGCCCGTACCGAATCCTTGAACACACCCGTTCCGCGCTGGCGGTCAGTCTTGTCAGCGTTGTAAAAGGGTAGTGAACTTACTACCTCTACGCCATGGGCTCGGTAGAACTCCGGCAGGTCGTGGTACTTAGGGTTGGCAACGATGATCGTCAG
>NZ_JBGSXF010000430.1:0-23221 GCF_041751555.1 Persicitalea sp.
GCCCCCACGTGAACGTGGGCAATGGTCCAGTCGGTGAAGTGACTGATGGCGTTGACGCTTTTGAGCGACAACATCGGTCCCTCGAAAGTCGCCATACCGTAAGCTGTAAGCGCCACGACCATGAATTTCAGTACCACATCTTCGCGTACTTTATCCCAAGCACCGCGCAATGTGAACAGACCGTTGATCATCCCGCCCCAGGAAGGCGCAATCAGCATGATCGAGAACACAACGCCGAGGGTTTGTGCCCAGTCGGGCAGGGCATTGTACAACAAATGGTGCGGTCCGGCCCAGATGTACAGGAAAATTAGCGCCCAAAAGTGAACGATCGAAAGACGATAAGAATAGATCGGGCGGTTGGCGGCCTTGGGCAGGAAGTAGTACATCAGGCCCAGGTAAGGCGTCGTCAGGAAGAAGGCCACCGCATTGTGGCCGTACCACCACTGCACCAGCGCATCCTGCACCCCTGCATAGACGGAGTAGCTTTTGAACAAAGAAATAGGGAGAGCCAGGCTATTCACCACGTGCAGCATCGCCACGGTGATAAAAGAGGCAATGTAAAACCAAATTGCCGCGTAGATATGCTCCGAACGACGATTGACCATCGTCATCAGCAGGTTAATCATAGCCGCGACCCACACCACCGCAATGGCTATGTCGATGGGCCATTCCAGTTCGGCGTATTCCTTGGAGGTCGTCAGGCCGAGGGGGAGCGTAATGGCCGCCGCCAGGATAATCGCCTGCCAGCCCCAGAAGTTGAAGTAGCTCAATTTCTTGCTCCACATCGGGGCCTTCAGAATCCGCGGGGCCGAGTAGTACATGCCCATGAAGAAACCATTGCCCACGAAGGCAAAAATCACTGCATTGGTGTGCAAGGGGCGCAAGCGGCCAAACGTAGTGTACGATAGGTCAAAATTGAGGAACGGATACGCCAACTGAAAGGCGATCAGTACCCCAACCAGTACGCCAATCAAGCCATACACCACGCAAGCGATGGCGAAGTTGCGGACGATCTCGTTGTCGTACTCAAATTCCTCCATTTGAATCGGAGGCGTGGCGTCGGTAACGGTAGAGGACATAATTTTGAATGAGTGAATGATAGAATGAGCGCTTTACTTAGCCGATGGCTTTATGGTGTAGATTTGTCGGAAGGCTGGTTTTTGACGGTGTCGTCGAACAGGATGCGGATGGAGGGCGTGTAGTCGTCGTCAAATTGCCCTTTGCGCACCGACCAGATGAACGCCCCCAGAAAACCCAGCGCGGCCAGCAGGCTCAGACCAATCAGTACAAATAAAGCGCTCATCGTCAGGTAATTTTTATGACAAGAATCATCCGAGTGGATGTTCCTTTTTACGAGATCAAAACTACGGGCGGAACTCGGGGCTAACGATGAGGGAGATTAGGCTGAAAAGTGACTTTCGTCAGGAATGAAGGGGAAAGGAGGGCCGGAAGTTGCCCCAAGCGAATTTTGGTGATGGGGCATTGGCTCTTGTTCATAAAAAAAGCTAATACGTGAGTACCAGCTTTTTACAAAATGTATTTTTGATATTTACGCCTCCGGTAGCATAAGTAATTCATCGACCCGAATCTCGAAATCTGGCAACACGGGGGCGGCGGAACAAAGGTCGCTTCCCAAGCATATTTTCACTTCGCGCCGAGTCGTGTTAGTGTGGATATAAACGATCTTATTATTAGGAATAATGACCCAAACTACTTGAACTCCGCCTATAAGATATTCCGTGAGCTTTTTCTCCATCTGATTGATTTGGTCATTGTTCGAAATAATCTCGATGGCAAATGCCGGAATCGCCGCCTTATCAACTATGCCTCCCTCGTACTGATCCTTAGTAAAGCAGGCAATATCTGGACGCCGCATCTGAATGCTGCTCAAATGGACATCGGGTTCGGCGATGATGGTGCCTGATTTTTTATAGCCTCTGTCGATAAACAAGTCAAGCAATCGGTCATATATATAATATTGCTCTTGTTTCATTCGCGTAGATTTGATGATTTCCCCACCGTTCCATTCGTACTTGAAACCGTCGTTTGGCTCCCAGTCGATGAATTCTTCCAGAGAATGGGGAAGTGTTTCGGTGGTTTGTGCGGTTTGAATCATGGGTTTGATCGGCTTTTTTTCAAATATACAACGATCCGTCAAGTTGCGCAAATGTCGCCGGATCGCAGCCACCGCCGCGCCGCCAGGTTGGTCGCCGCTGTCGTAAACAGCACAATCGTGATCGAACTCAGCGGCATTAGGATCGCCGCCACAACGGGCGAAAGCTGGCCCGTGACGGCGTAAGAAATGCCCGCTATATTGTACAGAAGAGAAATACCGAAACTGACCTTGATGATGCGCTGTCCGGCCCGCGCTAGTCGGATGTAGCGGGGGAGGAGGGGTAGTTTGTCGCCCTGCACGATAGCGTCGCAGGCGGGTGAGAAGTTGTTGATGTCGTCCGACACGGCCAGGCCGACATCGCTCTGTTGCAAGGCCCCGGCGTCGTTCAGACCGTCACCGACCATCAGTACTTTACGGTTTTCTTCGCGTTGCAACTTGGCGATAAAGTCGAGTTTTTGCTCGGGTTTTTGTTGGAAGAAAAGGTGGGCGTTGTCTTTGAATAAAGTACCCAGAAACGCCTGATCGGTCGGCTGGTCGCCGGAAAGGAGGTAGTTGACGTAGTTCTCTCCTTGCAGCGTCGTTACCGTATCGGCCAGGCCAGGACGGTACTTAGGGCGGATATCGAAATAGCCACGTACCTCCCCGCCGATGGCGATGTGTACTTGTGGCTGTGGTACGGGCGTCTCGCCCGTTGGCGCACGATGTTGCTCAACTGATTTGTCGCCTTTACGGGCGGGAAGGCAACCGTTGCTCCGACTGTACCACACCCATTCCTGCGAACCTATTTTTACCTCTTGATTGCCCCACATCGCCTGAATTCCAGCGCCCTCTTTTTCTCTGAAATCTGTAAAAGCTTTTTTGCTCAAAACCACCTCAGGTAACGATTTCACGATCAGGCGGCTCAATGGGTGCGACGACTGCGCGGCCAGAGTCTTTACAATCACTTTTTCTTCGGCGGTCAAAGCCGCGCCCACAAACTGTACCTCCGCCTCGTTGGGCAGCGTAACCGTTCCGGTTTTGTCGAAAACTACCGTGTCGATTTTAGAAAGCCGTTCGATGGCGTCGGCGTTTTTGAAGTAAAAACCGTGTTTGCCAAAAAGGCTCAACAGATTGCCATTCGTGAAAGTGGACGACAGCAGCAATGCGCACGGACAGGCCACCAAAAGCACTGTGGTGAAAGCCAGAAAAGCCGTTTCCCACCGGCCTTGAAATGCCCAAAGGGCAAAAGTGCCTACTGATAAAAGCAACACCACCGCCGAGAAGTAGCGGTTGATCCGCGCGGCGAGCGTTTTGTTTTGATCTTCCTTTTTTTTGGAAAAAGCGTCATTATTCCAAAGCTGCGTCAGATAGCTCTGCGATACCTGACGCAGAATTTCCAACTCCACCGCCGGCCCGCACTGCCTTCCGCCGGCGTAGAGCGTGTCGCCCTTCCGGCGTTCCAGCGGATCGGCCTCGCCCGACACGAAGCTGTAATCGATCAAGGCTAAGGGACTAACCAGCGTGGCGTCGGCCGGAATTAGTTCGCGGTTGCGCACCAGAATCCGGTCGCCGATTTGCAGTTTTTGGATGGGAGAGTTGAATTCTACGCCTTCTTGTAAAACCGAAACCGCGATGGGAAAGTAGGACTTAAAATCGCGATCGAAGGCGATATTGGCGTAAGTTTTATCCTGAAAATATCGCCCCAACAACATGAAGAATACCGCCCCGGCCAACGAGTCGAAGTAACCCGGCCCGCTCTGCATGGCGACCTGATATAGGCTGGTCAGGAAGACAGAAAGCAACGCCAGCGCAATGGGGGCATCGATATTGAGGTAGCGACCACGGAGGGCTTTCCAGGCTGAGACAAAGAAATCGGACGCGCTGTAAAAGAACACGGGCAAGGCCAGTGCCATATTCAGTGCACTGAACAGCAAGCGTAATTGCTGATCTTCGGTGCCTTGCCCTAGATTGAAATACTCGGGCAGGCTCAGCATCATGATGTTACCGAAGGCGAAACCCGCCACACCGATTTTGTAGAGCTTGGTTCGTCCGTTATTTTTTGCGGGTCGAGTTTCCGCTGACTGCTGGTCGGCATCGTTCAGACTGACGTAAGTCTCGTAGCCCAGCCTCGCCATGAGTTCCGCCAGTTCACTGAGTTTGATCTGCCTGGGATCTAGACTAATACGAACGGTTTTCTCGGGAAAGTTGACAACCGAACTACCCACGCCCGGATGCAGACTGTGAAGCTGCTCCAACAGCCAAATACAGGACGAGCAATGCATCTTGGGAACTAACCAATTGATGCGTTCCTGTCGCCCATCGGTAAATTCGAGTAGTTGGGAGCGTAATTCCGGCAAATCTAGGTAATCGAATTTTCCCTGGTAAGAATTCGCGTCGGGGGAGATGCCCTGCGCGTCCGAGAAACGATAGTACTGACAGAGGTCATTTTCTTTCAGCAGGTCATAGACCGTCAAGCAGCCTGTGCAGCAGAAATCATGGCTGTCGTGAAGGTGGTGTTCATCGCGACAGTCTCCGCCGCAGTGGTAGCAGACAATAGTTTCAGGAATAAGGGCGTGACGCTCGGGTTCGTTCTTTCCCATTATGATTGGTGGCAACGCTGTTGAAACCCAAAATTCGGG
This sequence comes from Persicitalea sp., assembly GCF_041751555.1. Classification (NCBI taxonomy): domain Bacteria; kingdom Pseudomonadati; phylum Bacteroidota; class Cytophagia; order Cytophagales; family Spirosomataceae; genus Persicitalea; species Persicitalea sp. The sequence continues at coordinate 4,735 of NZ_JBGSXF010000430.1, forward strand.
ATAAGAACCAAGTGAAAAACTGACTGGCTTCCATCGAGAAAACTGACATCTGTCAGTTACCATTTAATAAATTCTTTTGGTTTGGGTTCGGCAACTGATTAACTTCAAGAAAGTTATCCCTGAAAAACAAAACCTCGCGCTATGAAAACGTCCGTTAAAGCACTGTTCTATCTCATGGTACTACTTTCACTTTCTTGCCAAAAAAAGGAAGTCGAACCCGATATATTTTCGGAGGAAGTGCAAAAAGTGGCTCCCCAGAATATCATCGATGATCTTCGGTCATGGGGAGTGTCCATTCATTCGGGTGTGACACCGCCGGATATTGAAGGGGTATTCACTTTGGATTACAGGATACTGGTGAGGACGTACGATCCCGATGATAAATCACAGAATGGTTTTAGAATCACACCGCATCGGTTGGCTTTTTCTGAGCAATCAGCCGATAATCAATTGGTGAAAACTGAATTCAGAGAAATTGGCAAAGCTAGTTCCGACAGTTGGGGGAAAGGCGCTGTTTCGGGGAGTGGAAACAAATTTACGTTTTTCGAGGAAGAGGTTTATGGAAATTCTAACGGAGTGTATTTGAGGTACATCAACGTCATTTCGGGTGAAATTTCTGAATCAGGAATCAAGGATTTTCACGAAGTCAACGCCTACATCAAGGAAAAAACCAGCGAAGCCCCAAGCCACGTTGTCCAAAAAATAGGGCAGTTCCAATTGTTCAAAAATAAGGATAATCGTATATCGTCAAGAACGGATAAGTTGTAGCAGATTAGAAATGGCCGTGAGGTTCCCCATCGTTCAATAATAAATAGCAGATTATCAGCATCCTGTTCCACCAAAAGGCGAATTTCTGCGTTTAACTTTCATTCCGAAATTCCGCTACTTGCGGTAATTTTTAGCACGATTATTGTATTCAATTGTAAAATTAACATAAACGTCTATCAAGATGAAAAGCATCTTTTGGCTATTTCCAGTAGCCTTGGTCGTCAGCACGGCCGCCCTCTGGAAGCGAAAGCATAAGTTTTTCGCGGGAGCAGAACAGCTCTGGATTTGAAGGAATGTAGTACGGGCGGTCCGACGGTTCGGCCTCTGGCCCGTAACACAAACAAAAAAGCGGTCGACGAACTTTCAAATCCGCCGACCGCTTTTTTGTTTAGTGACAACGTCTTTACATCGCCAACTGCTCATCGATAAACTGAAAAATTTTCGGATCATTCCAGTTGACCGCACCAACCTGCTCAGCCAGTACCTGTCCATTTCTGACCATATAAGTACGCGGAATAGCGTTCCCACTTAGCGGAGCTGGATACGCGCCACTATAGAGGTAAAAAGGAAGTTCGTAATTTTTCTTGCCCAGAAAATTCTGCACCGTCGCTGGCTCCTCGTCCGACACGATGTAAAAAGCCATTTTTGGGTTGTCCTTGTAGCGCTCGTATAGGCTCTGGATACTAGGCATCTCGGCATTGCATGGGCCACACCAGGTAGCCCACACGTTGATGAACGTCAGTTTCGACGTGTCCATCGCTACCATGTTTCCCTTCATATCACTTAATTTCAAATAAACAGAATTAACGTCTCCGGCCATTGATGGGTCGGTCAGTGACTCAATTGCCTCTTGTTCGTCCACAGGGGTAGGTGTGTCGCGCAAACTGAAATAAAGAGCTGCGGCACCAACAACTACGGCCAAACCAACGAGGAAATATTTCAAATTGGGATTCATGGATTCTAAGGATAAGATTTTTTAAAAAAAATACAAGCTTGAAGATCAGAGTTGACGTGTCGGCCGAAAATTTTCCGCAGAAAATTAAGGTATCTCTTCCTTAAACTCAAACTTTCCCACAAACATTCAAAAACAAGCGCAGATAAGTAAACCGAGGTCATCTTGTGACTTTCCTAATTTGTAAGTATGAATTCTGCAAAATTCAAGCCCAAACTTTGTCCCTGCTTCTGTTTTTGAATACTTTTGCCGCCTGTTACATAATAAATAATAACCCTACTACTTGATGAAAAACGTTTTCGCGTGTTGGATGATGATGGCCCTGTGTGTGGGCGGAATGAGTGAAGCAGTGGCCCAAAGATCGGCGGCCGAGTTTTTTGAGGAAGGTAATTCCAAAGCGCGCGGCGGTGATTTTGCCGGAGCCTTACAGTCCTATAGCGCGGTTCTTGCTATGAACCCCGACCATGCCCCCAGCTATTTCAACCGAGGTCTGGCCAAAGCCAATCTGAAAGACCACCGGGGTGCAATTATGGACTATGACCGGGCTATCGAACTCAACAGCAAAGAGGCACTATATTACCATAGCCGGGGCGTTAGTAAAAGCATGCAGGACGACAATCGCGCTGCCATCACCGATTACACGCGGGCTATCGAACTGAACCCCGACGACGCCAAGTCATACTACAATCGGGGTGTAAGCCGCGCTAAGACCGACAACGAGCGCGGGGCCTTGCAGGATTATAACAAAGCAATCTCCGTCGATCCCAACGATGTGTTTGCGCTTTATGCCCGTGGTACCTGTAAACAAAAATTAGAAGATTACGCTGGTTCGCTAGCCGATTTCTCCCGCGTCATTGACCTCAGTCCCAAGCGGGCCGGGGCCTACGCCGGGCGCGGCTACGCCAAAATTAAGCTAGGTGACTACAAAGGAGCCATCACAGACTACACCCAGGCCATCGGCATGAGCCCAGAAGACGGCGCGTCGTATAGCAACCGTGGTTTTGCCAAAGCTAAGGTGGACGATTTCGCCGGGGCTGTAACGGACTACAACCGCGCTCTTCAAGTAAATCCGGGCGATTACGAGTCCTTTTACGGCCGGGGTTTTGCCAAAAGCAAACTCGGCGACCAGAGGGCTGCCATTCAAGATTTAGATCGGGCTGTAGAACTTAATAATTCCTTCACAACCGACGCCAAAAAACTGGTGTACATGGGCCCCATCAACCGGGGGACGCTGGACAAATTGCGTAGTGTGGTGCAAGAAAGCATAAAGATCAACGAACTCTCGCCTGAGCGAGCCGAGGCTTATTACATTCGCGGACTGGCCAAAAACAAAAATGGCGACAGCAAGGGTGCCATCGCCGATCTGAATAGCTCCATCGCCCTGAACCCCACTTTCGCTGAAGCCTACTTTACACGTGGCCTGGTACATTCTTCCACCGGCGCCCAAATGGAAGCCATCCTTGATTGCAGCAGCGCAATTAAGATCGACCCGAACTACTCGGAGGCCTTCTACGTGCGCGGCATCATCAAGCACAGCCTGGGCGATGTCAACGGCGGCTGTCTCGATCTGAGCAAATCCGGTGAACTGGGCTACACGCCTGCTTATAAGGTGATTAGCGATTACTGCAACTAAGGCTTTCTGCTTTTGGTACCTTTCACACAAAAAAGCTGGACTCGGCACCATGCCAAGTCCAGCTTTTTTCATTTTCCGACAGCCTTTTCAAGCTGAGCGTACCGGGTACTTGCGAACCAGCCAGAACCCGAAAGCGAGCAGCTATTCAGTAAGCGTCACCGTACGCGTGACTTCGTTGAATCCACCGGGAATCAAATTTCCATCTCCGTCGAGAAGTTCGAGCTTGACAGTAACCTCTCCCTTAGGAAGACCCTTGATGACTTGTGGGGCCCACTCGGTAATCATGAACTCTTTGCCATTAATAGTCGCCCTCACTTTATTACCACTTTCTGACAGCGTAGTGTTGAGCAAAAAGAAATCGAGCAGCAGGTTTTCTGTATCTGCCCCGCTGTACTCACCTTTGGGACGGCTGTAAATCAAAGTAGGCTTATCCAGATCGACATCTTTGTCATCCATTCCGGCATCGCCCACTACCATCTTTTTGGCCACAAAGGAATTGGCGTTCTTTACTGACTCGTGGTAGGAGCGGCTCAAAAAGGCTACTACGTAGTGAGTTCCCGCCGGAATTTCTTTCTTAAAACCAGGCTCGTAATGCGCCGAATAAGGGTCGTTGTCCAGGATAAAGTGAATGTGCTGTCCTTTGTCTGAGTTGGCCAGCATACTTTTCACCGGGCTGTCGGTCTGAGTACCCAATTCGTAATCACCTACTTTGAAGGCGAAATCAACTTCACCCGCTGCCTTTACATTTGTGTTGGTCGGGCTTTCCAGAGCCAGGGAAGCACCGTCATACTGGGCTGAGCCTTCCAGTCTTTCCATGGTGATGCCAGAATTATCCTGCATGGCCGTGTCCGTCTCACCTTCATTTTCCTTTGTTTCCTGGCAGCTTACGGCCATGACAGAAGCAAAGGCCAGTACACTCAATAGTTTGATTTTCATAGTTAGGTTATTTGGATTGAAACTTGTGCATAATTAATTAAATCTTGAGGTGAGAAGCAGGCCTTGTTAGTATGCACCGCTGAGTTTATCTACTTAGGGTTCACACCTGCATAAGTTCTGATTCTAAGGGCTTCAATAGTTACGGAATTTAAAAATGGCAGAAAGCTTTTTGACGAGCATTTTGCGCACTATACGAACTATTCGTAGGCTATCCGACTCACAATACTACGGCCGAGGGTTACTTCGTCCGCATATTCAAGGTCACCACCGATGGGAACGCCTCGGGCGATAGTACTTATTTTAACCCCTGTGGGTTTTAGTTTTTTCTGCAAATAAAAAGCTGTCGTGTCACCTTCCATCGTGGGGTTTAGCGCCAAGATAACTTCCTTCACTTCTTCTTCAACGATTCGACTCAGCAGCGACTCAATGTTCAGGTCAGCGGGACCGATGCCTTCCAGTGGCGATATGATGCCGCCGAGAATGTGGTAGGTACCGTTGAACTGACTGGTATTTTCGATTGCCAGCACGTCGCGCGTATCCACAACCACGCACAGCAAAGCAGAATCACGCTTGGGACTACTGCAAATATTGCATAGTTCGCCATCAGATATGTTGTGACAACGAACGCAAAAGCGCGTTTCAGTGCGCATAGCCACAAGAGCAGCAGCCAGCGTGCGGGTCTGGGGTTCGTCTCTCTTCAAGAGGTGCAGGGTCAGACGTAAAGCAGTTTTCTTGCCAATGCCGGGCAGCTTTGAAATCTCGTTGACGGCATTTTCAATCAATTGTGAAGGATAATCCATAGAATGGCGGGAGTACTGAGCAGGGAGGCATCGTCAAAGGATTTCGGCGGAGATACCCCGGCGACAAATCTCATTACGCATGCTTACCAGCGAATCGAACTCGCCTTTCTTTACAGAGCATTTGCCCTTAAAATGAATAATCAAAGTACACTGCTCAGCCTGCTCGGGCGCGTGGTCACACACTTCCATCAGGGTGTCAATTACCCAGGCAAAGGTGTTTACATCATCATTGAACACCACGAGCGAACGAACTTCCGTTTCCACGGTTTCTTCCAAAACTTCAATATCGGTATCTATGTCGGTTTGCATTCCAGTCAAATTTAAGTTTGCTTGCAAAATTAATTAAAAAGAAGGACTAAACGAAGGCACAGCCCCTTTCAGAACTAACAATCTACCCAATTGTTGGCACCTGCCCAATCCTCCCAAAATCTTATATCCATAAATGAACCCCTACATTGCCCTCGCCATCCTGGTCGCTTACTTCGGGATGTTAATTCTCGTATCTGTTTACACTTCGAAGGGAGCGGATACAGCTACTTTCTTTACGGCCAATCGGCAATCGCCCTGGTACCTGGTAGCCTTCGGGATGATTGGCACTTCGCTTTCAGGTATCACCTTCGTGTCAGTGCCTGGAGCCGTTCTAAACATTCAATTTTCTTATTTTCAGGTAGTTTTGGGATATATTTTGGGCTATTTGGTGATCGGCACCGTACTCATGCCGCTGTATTACCGCCTGAATCTTATTTCCATTTATTCTTATTTCGATCAGCGCTTCGGTTTCTGGTCGTATAAATCGGGTTCGGCGTTTTTCCTGCTGTCGCGTACTCTGGGCTCAGCGGTACGACTTTACGTGGCGGCCGGCGTGTTACAAATCGCCCTGTTTGGCCCTTTGGGCGTTCCGTTCGAGGTTGCGGTGGCTATTACCATTCTGTTGATCTGGATTTATACTTTCAAAGGCGGTATCAAGACAATTATCATAACAGACACGCTGCAAACTACCTTTCTGGTCACGGCGGTGGTGCTGACAATCGTACTAGTTGCCCGCGAACTCAACTTGTCGGGCTTCTCCGAGTTGGTTTCCACGGTTAGTGATAGCGAGTACTCCAAAATATTCTATTGGAACGCCAATGATCCCAAAAATTTCTTCAAGCAGTTTTTCGGTGGCGCTTTTATCGCTATCGTGATGACAGGTATGGATCAGGATCTCATGCAAAAAAACCTTACCTGCAAGAATATTGGTGAGGCGCAAAAGAATATGTTCTGGTTCACGGTGGTGCTGGTAATCGTCAATTTGCTTTTCCTGTCACTGGGAGCATTGCTATACCTCTATGCGGCTGAGAAGGGAATTCCTTTCTTGGAAAAAACCGATGATTTTTATCCTATGTTGGCCCTGAACAATTTGGGTCTGTTGGTCGGCATTACATTTCTACTAGGCATCACCGCCGCCACTTACGCTAGTTCCGACTCCGCTTTAACAGCTTTAACTACCGCCTTCTGCGTGGACTTCATGAATGTGGAAGGCAAGCCCGAATCCCAGCGTTCGCGTATTAAGTTTTGGGTGCACATCGGCTTTTCGGTGCTTTTTTACGTGGTGATTCTCATTTTTAACCAACTGAATAGCAAAGAGGTGATTACGGCGGTCTTCGATTTGGCGGGATACACCTATGGGCCGCTGCTCGGACTTTTCAGCTTCGGGATGCTGTTCAAACTACCTGTACGCGACCGATTGGTACCGATCGTTTGCGTCGTTGCCCCGATTTTGACTTACGTGATCAACGAAAATTCCGCCGCCTGGCTCGACGGGTATAAGTTGGGCTTCGAGCGTTTGATCCTTAACGGAGTGTTGGTGTTTTTAGGATTATGGTTGGTATCACTGGGGAAGCGTGAGGATAAATTAGGGTAAGCGTAAGGGAAATTGTAGAAATCGATTCCCAATTTCCCCATAGGTTGTAATACAACCCTGTATGGTTTAGTTTTTTTGCCTCATCAGTTAGAAAACGAAAAACTACCACACATACCAATATCACAAAGACATGGAAGTATTACTATTTTTGATGGCCTCGATAACGGCCGGCGTTTGGTGTTCTTATTACGTAGAATACCTGGAAGACAAGAAAGTGAGAATCGGAACGAAGAAATAATTTGAATCACAGAAGTTCGATTCCCGGATCCCAAAAATATTCTTGAAAGACGACCACTTGGTCGTCTTTTATTTTTACGCCTTCACTTTCGAGTAAATCCTGCATCTGGGTGCTGCTTCCGAAAAAGTTTTTCCCGGTCAAGACGCCGTTGCGGTTCACCACGCGCTGCGCGGGGACGTCGGGCCGACCGTGCGCATTGTTCATTGCCCAACCTACCATGCGCGCGCCTCGCTTCGATCCGAGGTAAGCGGCGATGGCCCCGTAGGTAGTCACGCGGCCCGCTGGAACCAGCCGAACTACTCCATATACATTCTCAAAAAAGTCACTTTGCGCCATCGGCTGCGGCAAGTTTTTCCTCTACCTCCTGAACCAATTCTTCGTACCATGTCTCGCCGTAGGCTCTGATCAAAGGTTCTTTCAAAAATTGGTAGAGAGGCACGCCCAATTCCGCGCCAAGGGTACAGGCCGGGTTGCAAATGTCCCAGCGGTCGTAGTTTATGGCGTGGTATTGTTCGTATTTCGTAACGCGAATAGGGTAAAGATGGCAGGAAATTGGTTTTTTAAAGTCGATTTTGCCATCGTTGTAAGCCGCTTCGATACCACATTTCAAGATGTTCTTTTCGTCATAAAATGCATACGCGCATTCCTTGCCCTCAATCACAGGCGTAACTATGTCGCCTTCCCAGTCCTTAGTATAAACGCCTTCTGCCGCAATAACGGCCTTGCCTTTTTCGGATAGATACGGCTCCACGTGACGGTAAATGCGCTTCATGATGGGGAGTTCGCTGTCTTCCAGCGGCGCTCCTGAATCCCCTTCCACGCAGCAAGCCCCCTGGCATTTGTCCAAATTACATACGAAGAACTGATCGCCGATGTCATCGCTTACGCAAGTGTTGTCGATTAGTATCATGGTGTTTTTAAGGTAGCGTTAATTAATATAGAGTACCTGAGTCTCAAAGTTCACCGAGTAAGCAAAGTTAATTCTTGTTTTTCTCAGGTACCCAGGTACATTTATCGCTTCGGTATCTTCAACGTCTCTCCCAACTTTACATTAGTGTCGGGCATATTGTTTAGAGTTTGAATTTCCTGCATACTCACTCCGTAGTTTTTGGAAATACGGAATAACGTTTCTCCCGAAACCACTTTGTGCGTGATGAAATCTCCTGTGCTAGGAGAAGTGTTTTGAGTGGTTGCAGCAGTCGGGTTGACGACCAACTTTTGGCCGACGGCCAGCTTGTCATTGATAGTTAGCTGATTCCAGGCCAGCATGTCGTTTATCTCCACATTATATAGTTTGGAAATGCTATAATAAGTTTGTCCAGGTTCAACCGAGTGGTATTTGGGATTAGCGCTGCCGGACGTTGTCGGACGATTACCGGTCGAACTTGGGAGACTGGCTGGCGTAGAAGTACTGGTGTTGTTACCGGACTTGGCAGGACGAACGGTGCCGGTACGAGCGGGTTCAGAGCCAAGAGTTGGCGTTTTGACCTCGGTTCCCTGCTGCTCGATGATAACGATCCGGTCATTGTTATTGGGCGAAGTGCGGGCAGGTGTTCGGGTTGACTGAGTAGGTGCAGGCGTATTCGGTTTGGTGTAGACTGTTTGGTCGCGCGGCGTTTCTTCGTCAACCTCGGGCGTTTCCACAGGTTCGGTAGTCTTGTCGGCCAGTTTGGGTTTGTACCTTCTCCTTTCGCTGGCATTTTTGGGAATATCTTCAGCCGAACCGATCAATTCTGGCTGGGAGTAGGATTGGTCTGCTGGGGCGGTAATACTGGGCGAAGTGCGGCTTCGCTCCGACGGAGGCAGATTGATAATTTCGACGGGTTTGTTGGCGGGACGCCGCTTCATCAGCCACATCACACGGCCCGTTTGCAGGCGCTGGTTGCGGTTGCTGATGCGGTTGTATTTCAGCAGACGGCCTACCCTCACTCCATAAATCTGCGAAATATTGCGGATGGTTTCGCCCTCGCGCACTGTGTGAAAGGGCACCATACCCTTCTTGTTTTTCTTGGCTAAATAATAGACATCACCCGGAACCAGCGGGTCGCGGCTGCTCAGATCGTTGTATTTCAAGAAACTCGATGTCCTTATTTTTGCGGCTTTGGCCAGATCCGATGCTTTGTCGCCGGGACGGGCCTGTACGCCGGGCAGACTATTAATTTCGTAAAAAACCGGGTCGTTGCGGCCCTTGAGCTGGACGCTTGCTTCGCGAAGAGTTGGAAAGCCGATGTCGTCCTTGGCAAAATTGGCTGCTGGGTCTTCCCGTGCGATCAGCAGTAACTCGCGCACATTGTTAATCTGGTCGGAAGCAACTGGAAGGGCCACCACGTAATCACGGTCAGCGGGAATTTGATCTGAATCGAGCCACAGGTTATAGCGACGTAGTTCGAGTGGGTCGAGACTCAATTCCCGAGCGATCGAGCTGAACGTTCGGCCCCGGCCATTGCGGTATTCCAGCAGCACGATGGCGTTGGCAGTGCGGTAGCGCTCCATCCCAGCTTCCAGGGCAATTTTGTGCGCAAAAAAGCGCAATACGTATTGATCCGTTTTGCCATCGAGTGTAATTTCCTTAGCGTAAGCCCAGTTTCTTGGGATAAGTTCTTTGACGCCTCCAACACCCAAGTAGTAGGAGTAGAGCGCTGATACCCAGTTGTTATACTGCTCGTTGCTACGTTTCAAGTAGCGGGCGGCAGCGCGGGTTGAGGAAGTGATATTCTTGCGTTCGTCTACCTGATTATTGACCAAAAGTCCCAACTCCTGGGCAGTTTCTTTCTTGAATTGCCAAAACCCCACGGCATCGGAGGTGGAAACAGCGTCGGGCCTGAGCGAACTTTCCTGTACGGCCAAGTACTTGAAATCGAGCGGTACTTCCTCTTCGATCAGGACGCCTTCCAGAATAGGAAAGTAAAGAATGGCGCGATCCATTTTGGCATCCCAAAATTGCTTGTTAGACATTAAGCTACGGATGTCGGACTCGATGGCTCGCTTGGCGCGGTTATCGAACTTGACGTTGATGCCGCCGAACATCACGTTGTCCGGCACGTCGGGGATGTCTTGCGCCCGTGTGGTCTGTGGTAGGGCTGTGGCCATTACGGCAAGCAGCAGAAGGGCTTTGAAGCCTGAGGGAGAATGTTTTTGATTCATAGGTTAGGTGGAGTGTATTGGGTGATCTCAAAGTACTTGGGCAATCATAATTCCGTCCCTGATCGGGAGCAAAATGCATTTGACCCGTGGGTCGTTCCTCACGTAATCATTAAAGACCAATAAGGCCGGAGTTTCCTTATCTGGCTTGTGCGCGGACGGATCGGCGACCTTGCCGCTCCATAGCACATTGTCGGCCAGAATGAGGCCGCCGGGTTTCATTTTTTCAACAATCAAATCGTAATAGGCTCGATAATTGACCTTATCGGCGTCGATAAAAACTAAGCCAAAGGTTTCGTCGAGCGTAGGAATAATGTCGAGAGCTTTACCGATGCGGAAGTCGATCCGATCGGCAAAAGGTGATTTGGCAAAAACAGTCCGGGTGAAGTTTTCCAATTCCTCGTTGCTATCGAGGGTAATGAGCAGACCGTCGTCGGTTAGACCTTCGCAAAGGCAGAGGGCAGAATAACCTGTGTAGGTGCCAATCTCGAGAATGCGTCGGGGACGGATGAGCCGTGAGAACAAAGCTAGTAATCGGCCCTGCGTGTGGCCCGACAGCATCCGGGGGCGCATGATTTTGGCGTGGGTTTCGCGGCTGACGTGCCGCAGCAGGTCGCTCTCGGGTTCGGTGTGCGCTTCAACGTAGGCCTCGATTTCCGGGGGTAGGAGTTCCATGCGGATGGAGAGCGGCAGAAATTTGGTAAGTAGCCGTTATTCAAATATAACAAAGAACGTCGGCTTTCCCGAATTCTTGCAAAAAAAAAGCCCGGACGTTCAACTCGTACTTTACCCTAAACGGCTACTGGAGCGGATGTTGCAGGTACTTTCCTGAGTCGTTCTTTAACAAAGGCGCGGCGATTTTTGCTGAACTGTTCTGCCGAAAATGAAGCCCACGCGGTAGATTATGCGGCGTCGAGATAATCAGAATTTCCCGAATTCCAGTCACCATAAGCTACTATACAGAAGAACAAATACGAGATTTCTGGGTAGCCAGAGGGTTAATTTTTTGGGATTTTCATCGTTTCACCAAGTATCACAATGTTGTTGGACATATTGTTGAGTCGCTTAATCTCCCCCATATCCGCTTTGTAAATCTGGGAAATCCGGAAAAGTGTTTCGCCTGGGCGCACCTTGTGGAGAAGGTACTGTTTTTCGGCCACAGGGTCGCGAACAGGGTCGCGAAAGGAATTGGGAACCGGGCTGACGATGAGGCGTTGCCCAACCTCAAGCATATTTCGCGTTGTAAGGCGATTCCAGGCGAGCAAATCATTCACCTCTACGTCGTAGAGTTGCGCAATGCTAAAATAAGTCTGTCCGAATTTTACAATATGGTACTTAGGCGAGTCACTACTGTCTATTGCCACGAACCCTCCAGATTTGGCCAGTGAGGGCAGGTCAGGTTCTGCTGCCCGAATCACTGTTATAGGTGTCGATTTGGGAACTGCCACGGGGGCTGGCAATTCTTTAGTTTTAGATATAACCACGATCAGCATCTTGATTTCTTCGTCGGACGACATCAAATCTTTCAGAAGAGCATTGACTTCCTCCAGTTGGTTCACCACTGTAAGGGGTATTTGGTACGTTGGTTGTGACATTGTCGAGTCTTCAACCTGGTCAGCCAAAGCTACGGGAGTTGCACTCCTGGCAGCGACTGAGTCGTTTTTGATCGACTGAGGCGAGCGGTTCAAACTATCGGGTACTTTTAGAGCGCTACTGTCAACTTCGCTAACGGCTCCTGAACTATCGGCGGGAATCTCGTCCGATAGAGGGGGGCGACTTACTATTTCCACTGGCATATCCTCAGGACGCTGTTTCATGAGCCACATCAGGCGGCCAATCTGCAAGCGCTGATTGCTATTGTTGATCCGGTTGTATTTCATCAATTGGCTGGATCTGACCCCGTAAAGTTGAGAAATGCTCCAAATGGTTTCTCCTGCACGGACGACGTGGAAAGGTACCACGGCTGCTTTATCTTTTTTGGCCAGATAATACACTACTCCCGGCGTAAGCGGGCCGGGGGCATCGAGGTCGTTATATTTGAGAAAACTCGATAAACTTGTTTTGGCAGCTTTGGCCAGGTCTGCAGCACCGTCATCCATTCTGGCCTGTACGCCCGGAAGCCCGTTGATTTCATAATACGAAGGATCATTGCTTCTTTTGGATGAGATGCTTACTTTTCGTAAAACTGGAAAGCCAATGTCTCCTGTTGTGAAATTGGCAGGCGCAGGAGGTGGCATATTGCGCGACAGCTTTTGCTGCACTGCTTCCTGCTGGCTAGCAGGCACCGGTAGCAATACTGAGTATCGATCGTCGGGAATCTTGTCTGTATCCAGCCAGCGGTTGTAGCGGTAAAGTTCAGCAGGGTCGAGGGCGAACTCGCGGGCAATGGATTCCAGAGTGCGCCCCCCTGAATTTCGGTACTCCAGCAGAACAGTGGAGTCTGAATACGATTGCTGAGCTGCTTCGATTGCGATTTTATGGGCAAAAAAATTGAGAACATATTGGTCGGCTCGACCGCCGATCATCACCTCTTTGGCATAGGACCATCTTCTAGGAATGGCTCTATTAGTACCATCAATCCCCGAGTAATAAGTGTATAGCGTCGAAACCCAATTATTGAGGTGCAAATTGCTGCGCTTGAGCAGGCGCGCGGCTGCACGGGTTGAGGAGACGATATTCTTGCGCTCGTCCACCAATTCATCCACAATCAGGCCCATCTCCGAGGTAGTTTCTCTCTTGAATTGCCAAAACCCTACCTCCCCAACAATAGAAACCGCATCGGGCATGAGTGAACTCTCCTGTACGGCTAAGTATTTGAAGTCAAGTGGAACACCTTCCTGAGTAAGTATGTCTTCAAGAATAGGGGAGTATAGTGCTGTACGGCTAACTTTTGATTCCCATAATCTCCTGTCAACCATAAGTCCCTGAATATTAGCTTCAATGAGTCGTTTGGCCCGGTTATTGAATTGGACATTAATCCCACCGAAAGTTAAGTTATCAGGCACGATGGGGAGGGGCTGTGACTGGGCGCTACACGGTAGATAAATTAAGAATAGTACGGTTCCTATAGATAGAGGTATCCTAGAAAACAAATAAAAAATAAGCTTCGTATTCATGAGTCAATATATTAGTGTGTGTGTAATAATTGATCTACCTGTGCAATCACTAGCCCATCCCTGACCGAGAGTAGATTTGGCTTTACCCGTGGGTCGTCCCCTACTTTTTTACTAAAGTCCAAAAGTGTAGAGTTTTCCCTATCGGGTTTTTGAGGTACCTGACCTACTGCCTTTCCACTCCGTAGCGCGTTGTCAGCCATGATGAGCCCACCTGGCCTTACCTTTTGGGTCGTTAAACAGTAATAAGCAAAATAGTTGATTTTGTCAGCATCAGTAAACACCATGTCGCAGGTATCGGTAAACTGGGGAATGATACTGATAGCCCTATCGATACGTAAGGCGACACGAGAAGCGTATTCGGACTGGGCAAAAACATTTCGGATGAATCCCTCCAACTCCTTGTTCCGGTCGATGGTAAGAAGCAAACCATTGTGGGTCAGGTTTTGGCAGAGGCATAAGGCTGAGTAACCGGTGTAGGAACCGATTTCGAGAATGTGCCGTGTTTGGATCATTCGTGTCAACAAAGCCAGTAGGTGGCCTTGGGCATAGCTGGAAAGCATGCGAAGGCGAAGGGTTTTGGCATGCATTTTCCGGCTTACGTGCCTGAGCAGGTAACTTTCTGGTTGAGTGTGTAAAAGGGGATAGCGCCCAATTTCCTTCGTTGAGAATTCCATGCGGGGATTTAACCCCAAAATAATAAAAATTCCGTTTTATCAAAAATATTAAAGAATACCATCTTTCCCCAATTCTTTACAAGAAATTAAATAAGCTAACCATCAGCCGGGAGATCAGCTTAGCAAGCCCTGTAGGTACTTTCCATAGCCACTTTTTAATAGTGGCTGAGCGATAGCCTCAAGATGCGCAGCCGAAATGAAGCCCATGCGGTAGGCGACTTCCTCGATGCAGCCGATTTTTAGCCCCTGCCGCTCCTCAATTACCTGCACAAACTGCCCGGCTTGCATCAGCGACTGAAAAGTACCTGTGTCGAGCCAGGCGGTTCCTCTATCCAGTACGCCGACTTTCAGTTGACCCCGGTTTAGATATTCGCGGTTGACATCAGTGATTTCCAGCTCTCCTCGGGGCGAGGGTTTGATGTTTTTGGCAATCTCTACTACTTGATTGTCATAGAAATAAAGCCCGGGAATGGCGTAGTTGGATTTCGGATTTTCTGGTTTTTCCTCGATAGAAATGGCTTTCAAATCTTTATCGAACTCCACCACGCCGTAGCGCTCAGGGTCTTGCACCTGATAGGCGTACACCACGCCGCCATCGGGGTCGTTGTTGGACTGCAAAATTCGGCTAAACCCCGAGCCGTAGAAGATATTGTCGCCCAAAACCAACGCTACTTTGTCGTCACCGATGAAATCAGCCCCGATGATGAACGCCTGCGCCAGCCCATCTGGGCTGGGCTGTTCAGCATACGAAAACGAGCAGCCAAGACGCTCGCCATCTCCGAGTAGTTTCTCGAAATGCGGTAGATCGTGCGGCGTCGAGATAATCAGGATTTCCCGTATTCCGGCCAGCATCAGTACCGACAAGGGGTAATAAATCATCGGCTTATCATAAACCGGCATCAGCTGCTTGCTGACGGCCAGCGTGAGCGGATGTAATCGCGTGCCGGATCCCCCGGCGAGTATGATTCCTTTCATTTGATGGACAGTTGACAGTAGACGGTTGACAGAGAAGGAGTTAGCACTTACAAAAGAAACTAACTATCCACTGTCAATCGTCCACTGTCAACTAATTAACCGTACATTTCTTCGTAATACTTCTTATAATTCCCCGACGTCACATTGTCAAGCCAAGCTTGATTATTCAGGTACCAATCTACCGTTTTTGTCAGGCCTTCCTCGAATTGGAGCGAGGGTTCCCAGCCAAGTTCGGTCTTCAGGCGCGTGGCGTCAATGGCGTAGCGCAGGTCGTGGCCGGCGCGGTCAGTGACGTAGGTGATGAGTGATTCGGCACTACCTGCTTCGCGGCCCAGCTTTTCATCCATAATTTTGCAGAGTAGTAATACCAAATCTAGGTTTTTCCACTCGTTATGGCCGCCGATATTGTAAGTTTCGCCTACTTGTCCGTCGTGGAAAATGGTGTCGATGGCGCGGGCGTGATCTTCCACGTAAAGCCAATCGCGCACATTTTCGCCCTTGCCGTACACGGGCAGCGGTTTTTTCTGCATGATGTTATGAATCATCAGCGGAATTAGCTTTTCGGGGAAATGGTTGGGGCCGTAGTTGTTGGAGCAATTGGAAATTACCACGGGCATCTTGTAGGTGTTGTGATAAGCCCGAACAAAGTGATCGGACGATGCTTTAGACGCTGAATAGGGCGAACGCGGATCGTAACTGGTGGTTTCCAGAAAAAATTCGTTTGGGTCGTGCAACTCTCCATAGACTTCGTCAGTCGACACGTGGTAGAAAAGGTGGTCGGCCAAATCGTCCTTCCAGGCTTTCCTTGCGGCGTTCAGCAGGTTGACTGTCCCAATTACGTTTGTCACCACGAACGCCAGCGGATCACTGATCGAGCGGTCCACGTGCGACTCGGCGGCCAGGTGGATGACGCCGTAGAAATCGTTCTCAGCAAGAAGATCGTCCAGAAAGACCGCGTCGGTGATGTCCCCTTTGACGAAGGTGTAGTTGGTCGCATCCTCGATATCCCGCAGGTTTTCCAGGTTTCCGGCGTAGGTCAGCGCGTCAAGGTTATAAATATGGTAATTGGGGTATTGATTCACAAATCGCCGCACGACGTGCGAACCTATGAATCCTGCCCCACCCGTAATCAGTATTTTTTTCAAAATGTTGAATCGTTGAATTGTAATTTGCAACCGTCACTCTGAGCGTTGCCGAAGAGCCAATTGCCAGCGCCACGCGTCGCGTAATGAATCGGTAAGCGATTTCTCAGCTTTCCAGCCTAACACATTGTTTGCTTTATCCGACTGCGCCCATATTTTTTCCACATCGCCGGGCCTTCTTGGACCAGTAGTGTAGTTCAATTTGACGTCGTTAGCTTCTTCGAAAGTGTTTATTAGTTCTAAAACTGTGTTTCCATTGCCCGTTCCGACGTTGAATACGTCATAATAATTGGCGTCAGTTTGCATATCCAAAAGTTCTATTGCTTTGACGTGCGCCTTGGCCAAATCAACCACGTGAATGAAATCGCGGATGCAGGTGCCGTCAGGCGTGTCGTAGTCATCGCCGAACACCACTAGCTTATCGCGTAGTCCGGCGGCGGCCTGGGTGAGGTACGGTACCAGGTTGCTGGGCACACCGGAGGGTAGTTCGCCTATTTCAGCCGAGGGATGCGCTCCGATTGGGTTAAAGTACCGCAGCGAAATGGCTTTCAAATTCGGTTTGGAGTACACATAATCGCGAATAACATCCTCGCACATAACCTTGGTGTTTCCATAGGGCGAAGTCGCGGGCTGGCGTGGCGTGTCCTCGGTTACAGGCAGCGTATCGGGCTGTCCGTATACCGTACAAGAAGACGAAAAAACAAAATTGCCAACGCCAAACTCCCTCATGACTTTCAGTAAAATCAGCAGGGAATCGATGTTGTTCTGGTAGTATTTCAAAGGCTGCTCCACCGATTCACCTACGGCCTTATAAGCTGCAAAATGAATGACGCCACCGAACTTCTCTTTTTTGAAGAGCTCTCTCATCGCCGACTCATCCGTACAGTCTAAATCATAAAAAAGTACGTCCTGCCCAATAATATTCTTCAAACCAGCCAGTACCTCTCGGTTGGAATTGTAGAGGTTGTCCACGATCACTGGCTGATGGCCCGCTGCCTGTAACTCCACTACGGTATGTGAACCAATAAATCCCGAGCCGCCGGTTACCAGTATTTTCATGCAATAAGTTGGGACAAATGGGCTGTTTTTAGGGTCAAATCAGTATTTTTTGACCGGGCAAAAGTAGAAAATTTGACCGCTATTCAAAAATTGTTTTTATTTAAGAATTCGTAAACGGGAATTGAAACGGAGTGGTATGAAGGAAAGGGAAATAAAAGCGCTGGTTTCGCTGCTGGATGACGAAGATGCCGAAGTCACCACGCTGGTGGAGGAAAAAATACGTTCGCTGGGCAGTGGCGTCATCCCATTTCTGGAAACGGAATGGGAGGGGAGTTTCAGCCCCATCGCGCAGCGGCGCATCGAAGAACTCATCCACGAACTACAACTCGCCGTGATGGTTGAGCGACTCGAAGAATGGAAGAATGGCGGGGCGCTGGATTTGCTCGAAGGCATGTCTATCATCGCTACTTACCAATACCCAGACCTCAATTTTCAAAAACTGCGCGATGAGATTGACCAATTCCGCTACGACGTTTGGGAGCAATTCGGCGACGAAATGAGCCCGGTCGATCAGGTCAAGGTGCTGAATGGGGTCTTCTACGGTACGCTGGGTTTCGGGGCCAATACCAAGAACTTCCACTCGGCTTCCAACTCCATGATCAACATCGTGCTGGAAAGCCGCCGGGGCAATCCCATCACGCTTTGTGTCATTTATCTGCTCATTGCCCGCAAACTACACATGCCCGTTTATGGCGTAAACCTACCTAACCTATTCGTACTGACCTACAAAAAGGATAAGACGCAGTTTTACATCAATGTCTTCAACCGGGGAATTATTTTTTCTAAAACCGACATAGACCACTACATCGCCCAATTGAACCTCGATTCCAAAGATTCTTTCTACCAGCCCTGCACTCATCTCGAAATTGTCCAACGCGTTTTGCGGAATCTGATCGTCTCCTTTGAAAAAGCGGGCGAGCCTGAGAAGATTCGGGAAGTGGAGCGGTTGCTGTTGGCGATGATTGAGGAGGAGTGATTGCGCTTAAATTAACTGATCTATCCGTTTAATAAAATTCGTAAAACTTTGAAAAAACAAATTTTTATCTTGCATCTCCAATTTCCTATTTCTGAGCGAATTGGTAATTGATGGTTTATCACCTTTAAAACCAGGCTGATTATGAAGCGTCGAAAATTTGTTCAGACTGGTATT
>NZ_JBGSXF010000431.1:0-3722 GCF_041751555.1 Persicitalea sp.
AGCAGTAGTTACCAACGCTGTAAAATCCTCGGTGCAGGGCAATTCAACGGCTAGGACAACCGCTGAAGGATGCCGGAAGGTGGGGATTTATATGGAGGCAGACTATACATTGTACCAAAATTGGGGTAGCGACGTCGCCCACATCACAAATCAGATCGCAGCTATTTTCAACAACGTGGCAACGCTGTATGCCAACGAAGGAGTTACGATCGAACTCAGTGAATTGAAAATATGGGACACCCAGGACCCCTATTTTTCAGCGACCAACCGAGGCGAACTGCTGGCGCAGTTTAAAGATTACTGGAACAGTAGGGGAAATACATTCAACGGAGACATGGCTCACCTGCTCTCATCCAGGATCAATGGCGGAGGAGTTGCGTACAATGGTGTGCCCAGGAGGAATACTTCGTATTCTATTGACGACTTTGCTTCTGTGTTTTCAAGCCCGGTTTCGAGGCAGTTTGCCTTCGGAGTATCAACAGGAATTGCTGATGGCCCTGTGCCGCCTTTACCTGAATATTCCTACAGAACCTACCTGATCGCTCATGAGTTAGGCCATAATTTCGGGCTACCACATTCCCATTCCTGCTTTTGGCACGGTGGTCCCATCGATAATTGCGCTACGACTGAAAACGGCCCCTGTCCGGCGGGTCCAAGTCCGGCTAACGGGGGAACCATTATGAGTTATTGCCCCAACCTTGCCAATGGATTTGGGCCTCAACCCAGTGCCAAGTTGAAATATGAATTTATTACGGGTCAAAACCTGATGCATCCCGGTAGCAATCCACCCGGTATTTCGCTCTCCCAAAGTACGGTGATGAAAGGGCAAAGCGTCGAGATTTCGGTCTCTAATTGCTCAGGTTCAGTTTCATGGGATGACGGGGTCGTTACTGGCAATATTCGTAGGATTATCGCTAGGGCTCCGACCCGATATACGGCTATTTGCGGGGCAGATGGGTGTTTGAGTGCGTCGGCGGAAGTCTTTCTCAATACCGTTTGCGTCCAACCAACGGCTTGCACGGTCAGTTATTCCGCTATTCTGAATCATATTCATGGCATACATTTGTTTAGCCTTGGTACCATTTCGACCAATGATATCAACGCCACCCCCATTAACGTGGGAAGCTCGTATCAAGATCTCACCTGCACGCAACACACAGTCCTGAAAGCAGGAGATTCGTACCCATTTAATTTGACGAGTATTTATGATTTTGAACTAAACGCCAGAATCTACATCGACTACAATGGAGATGGTGTTTTTTCCGACACTAATGAACTTGTGTATAGCGGAGGTAATGCGTCACAACACAATGGAAACATTTCCATACCAAATTCAGCTCTTCGCAATACACCACTGCGTATGCGCGTACTCATGAACGCGCTACCCATATCATCCGCCTGTTCCCTCCCCAGCAATGGGCAATACCGATCGGGTAAGGCGAATGATTATGCTGTCACGATTGCGGCACCTACCTGTCCGCCGAATCAGCGCGAAACAGTGCAGTCGGGAGATTGGAACGACCCTTTGGTATGGAGTTGCGGTACTTTACCTGCTTTCTCCGATATTGTCAAGATCAACACGGGGCATTTCATCTCATTACCGCCTGCTTACACCGGCAACGTATTAGGCTTTGAATTGCTCGGTACAATCCAGTACGGAGTCAATGCTACGATACGGCTGAATCAGCCCTGAATTAATAGATTGCCATGGCGCGAGGACGTCCGTTTTATCCACATGTTCGCCCGCTCTCACTCAAACTAACTCCACTCATGCAACAATCCGCTGACGTGACTTCTGCTGTGGCCATTATCAAACCCGCCCGCCTGGCATCCATCGACGCGCTGCGGGGCTTCGATATGCTCATGATCGCGGGCGGCGGTACGTTCATTGAATTGCTGCATGGAAAAACTGGATTAGACTGGGTAGATGCCATCTCGGCGCAATTCGAGCATCCTGAGTGGCATGGCTTCTCATTTTACGACTTTATTTTTCCGCTCTTCCTTTTTCTTGCGGGTACTTCGCTGCCGTTTAGCCTGAAATCTGGCCTGGCCAAGGGTTTTTTAAAAACCACCTTACTCCGCAAAGTTTTCAAGCGGATGTTGGTTCTGATTCTATTGGGTATTTTGTACAAAAATGCTCCGGTGGACATCTTCGACCCGGCCCATATTCGCTACGGTAGTGTGCTGGGTCGCATTGGCATCGGTACTTTCCTGGCAACGGTACTTTTCCTGAATTTTTCCCAAAATCGGAGGTTGTACATCGCCTTGGGAGTTTTAGTCGCTTACTTTTTGGCATTAAAATTCATTCCCGTGCCGGGCTATGGCGCGGGTGATTTTTCGTTCGAAGGTAACTTGATCGGCTGGTTCGACCGACACTTCATGCCGGGTCGGCTTTTGCAAAAAACATACGACGAACTGGCCCTGCTTACCCAACTACCCGCCGCCTGTCTGGTCATCTTCGGTACTTTGGCGGGCGATATTTTACTGAATCAGACCGATTCCTCAGAAAAATTGAAGCGGCTACTCATCTTTGGGGCCATCGGTATTGCGGCCGGGCTTCTCTGGAATTTTGTGTTTCCCATCAACAAACACCTCTGGTCTAGTTCGTTCATACTGTTAACCGCCGGAATGGCTTTCTGGTCGCTGGCCCTTTTCTACTGGATAATCGACGTGCTGGGATTTCAAAAATGGTCTTTCTTCTTCCGGGTCGTCGGCATGAACTCCCTGGTGATGTACCTGGCCTATCGCTTCATAGACTTTGACGAAACTTCGCAGCTGCTGTTCTCAGGTATCTACGGACATTTGGCCGAAGACTGGCATGGCGTCATTAACGCGCTGGGCGGGTTGCTGGTGGCGTGGCTATTTTTGTATTTTTTGTGGCGGAAAAAGGTGTTTGTGAAAGTATAGCTATGGTAAGTACAGCAGTTGCCGTTTGCTAAATTTTACGAACAGAAAATATTCCGGCGGCGTTTGAGACTCTGCACCTAAATTGTGTTTTTGTGAAACTAAATTACAATCGTTTCTTCCTGCTAGTGTCGATGCTACTTATTGGAAGCGTCAGCGTTTACGGAAACAATTCAACAGTTCTTGATACAGTCAGGGTTGAACCTTTTACCCGCACACTAAGTCAACCTATCCGGCAAATGATTCTGCAGGCAAACGCGCAGGTACCAAGTGCCGTTTTGTTAGCCCCCGATGCTTCACAGCTTGCACAATTTTCTACTGGCAACGGTGGAAATCCTCTAGTGTTCAGTCTTCCCGTTTCCGATAAAAAATCGCTTGACGTTTATGTCGAAGAAACTTCTATCATCAGTTCTTCCTTCGAGATGATCACAAGTTCCGGGAAGCGTATTACGATACCGCCCAGGCGGGCTTACCGGGGAACAGTACTGGGCGAGGCGGGTTCGACCGTATCGTTGACAAGTACTCAGGACGGGCTGGAAGGCTTGATTCTTGGTAAGGATTTTTCCTATACGTTGGGGAAAGTTGGCGGGGATAATCCGAATCAAACGCATATAATCTACCGCTCCGATGAATACCCGGAGGAAAGAGTTTTCAATTGTGAAGTTGAAGAAACACTTGTTCTCGATACGGTGCGAACTCCTGCAAAAATCTCCGGTGGACGACTGGCCGTGAACGACTGCCGAAAAGTGGAAATTTACTTTGAAGCCGATTACAAGCTCTATCAGGACTGGGGAAGCGACATCTCTTACATCACCAAT
>NZ_JBGSXF010000432.1:0-12761 GCF_041751555.1 Persicitalea sp.
GATGTCGAACGCCTCCTGCCGGGGCAGGGCGGTATATTCCGAAATCGCCTCGGCCCCGCGCATCACATTGATGGCGTTGACGTAGAATTCCGCCGCCACGCGGGCGGTCTGTTTGTTTTTGGCAAAAGTGAACATACCCACGCCGGGGTACAGAATCACGACCGGGTTGGGGTCGCGCACCGCCGGACTGTTGTCGCGCTTGTGGGCCTGGTAGTAGCCATTGTACTGCAGGCGGTATTCCTCAAAGGCCGAGGTAATTTGCTCCTTCACTTTTTCGGTATCGCTCAAATCGGCATCCGGCGCGAGTTCCAGCACCAGCGGTTGAATTTTGGTGCGCAGGAAGTGGTCGGGGCAGGAAGTACCGAGCGGAGCCAGGCGGCTCAGATCATTGCTGCCGACGAACGTCAACACACGTGGGTCGTCGGTGAAGTGGCCGATCATGCGCTTCTCGCTGGAGCACAGTCCGCGCAGGACAGGGGCGAGTTTGGCGGCCTGCGCCTTGCGGTCGGCTTCGGGTAAAGCACTCACTTTTTCGCCACCAAAAACCGGGCCTTTCTTGCCCAAGTGATCTTCAATGTATTGCGACGCTTGCTCGATGACTTCCAGGCTGTTGACGTAGCACTCGTGCGAGGTGTCGCCCCAGGTGAAGAGTCCGTGGCTGCCCAGAATGATGCCCCGAATACCGGGATTTTCAGCCAGGCAACGTTCCAGTTGCAGACCTAAATCGAAGCCCGGACGCTGCCAGGGCACCCAGCCCATGGTGTCGCCCCAGATTTCTTTGGTGATCGCTTCGCTGTCCTTGGCGGCGGCAATAGCGATCAGGGCGTCGGGATGCAGGTGGTCGATATGCTTGAAGGGCAACATGCCGTGCAGCGGCGTGTCGATGGACGGCGCCGCGCTATCCAGGTCATATAATGTATGATAGAAAAGCGCCACCATTTCGTCCTCGTGTTCGAGGCCGCGGTAGATATTTTTTAGTGCCCGTAGTTTTTCAGTGTAAAGTCCGGCGATGCCTTTGCGGTTCAAAGTACCAATGTCGCCGCCGGAACCCTTGATCCACATGACCTCGGCGGGTTGGCCCGTCAGGACGTCCTTTTCGATGGTCTTGACGCTGGTGTTGCCACCGCCGTAGTTGGTGATGCGGAGGTCGGACCCTAATATATTGGAACGGTAGAGGAAGAGAGCCACTTCATCGCCGGCCAGTTCGGCGGCTTTGGCTTCGTCCCATAAATAGTTGACGTGTTTGTAGGTCGTGCTGGAAATCATGGAAAGGGGTTTTATGGAAATTTGTAGTGTAGCTGATAAATTGCTTGTTCTACAAAAGTACCTTACCCGGCTTACCTAACCATCCTACACTATCTAAGGATGGCTTTTTTCTTTCTTCCTTTCTATCAAGGGAATTGGTCGTAAACGTTTTTCCTTGACAAAAACCTGATGATTTCTACGGTATGTCCTTCAATGATGACGCCAATTCTGTATTCTCCTACTCTGATACGGTAGCAGTTGTGAGCGCCTTTCAGCTTTTTCAAGTTTTTGATGTCGCTAGGTGTTTTGGCAGATTGCACTTGTTAGATCGCATCTGCTACTTTCGCTAACAGCTTTCTATCTTTTATCTTCCTTGTGTCTTTTTCGAAAGACTTGTCAATTTTAACATTCATTGACGCAGGGTTTTGAGGAAATCTTGGGTATCCACGAACTCTCCCGTCCTCCCTGATTTAATAGCATATCCCATATCCAAATCTTCGGCATCTTCATTGGATAATACCTTGGTTTTCATTACCAGCTTATCTGCCAATTCAATCAACAGGTTCAGGTTGGCGTCGGACTCACTCGTCAAAATGGCGGTTTTCATTTTTCGTTCGGATATTTTTCTACACAAAAAACGAATGTACATTCAAATTCTGAATGTAGCGAAAGCTATGGGAATTTATCCGCTTTGGTTATCAGCTTGCAGCGGCCCACTTTTTCCTGATATTTGCCCCAAAGTTCAACTCCTCCCTCCCATGCTCAAAAAATATTGCAACCTGGTGTTAGCCATTCTGTTGACAGCGTCCCTCGGGGCTTTGGCCCAGACCGACTCCACCAGCCAGAAGAACGATTCGCTGAACACCGTCGCCCTGCGAGAGTACAATGAGAAACTCGCACAGGTCGAGCAGCAACGCCAGGCCGATTCGCTCAAACGAGAGGAACTGGAGGCGCGGCTCAACTCGCTCAAGACGACTGATAACCTCAAAAAAGAGGAACTGCAAAAGCAGTTGCAGGCCCTCAACGACAAGGAAATCCAGCGCATCGCCCAGAAAAAAGCCCGCATCGACTCGCTGCGCCAGACAGTCAAGTCGTATCCGGTGACCGGATTTTTCAACGATACGCTGTTTGTGATTTATAGCAAATTCGGCAGCTTTTCAGCCAAAGACCGGGCGGAAGCCATCAGCAATCGCATTGCCAAACTAAAAGACAATTACGGTTTTCAGTCGATTTTGCTGAAAGTGGAGGAGGCAGAAACGACCGACGACATCGTCTTCGACGAAAGCATCATTATGAGCGTGTCGGAGAACGACGCTATTTGGAACAACAAACCCCGCGAAGAATTAGCCGAGGAGTACCGGACAATTATCGGGCAGGCCGTCGGAAACTACCTGACCGAAACTAGTTTCGCGACACTAGCCAAGGAGTTTGGCCTGGCGCTGCTGGTGCTACTGGGCGCGGGGCTTATCATCATGTATTTGGTCAAACTTTTTCGGTGGACAGCCACCGAAATCAGGGCGCAGGAAGGCAAGCGCTTCAACGGTGTCAACATCCGAAACTACTCGCTCTTCAACGCCAGCCATCAGGTCAACTTTTTCTTGAATATCAATACAGTCGTCAAGTGGGTGCTGATTATTCTTTTGATCTACATCGCCCTGCCCGTACTCTTTGGCATTTTTCCCTGGACGGAAGGGCTGGCCGGTACTTTGTTCGGCTACATTCTGGATCCGCTCAAAGATATTTTCAAAAGTCTTTGGAATTATCTGCCTAACCTGTTCACAATTCTGGTGATTGTGACCGTCTTCATCTATATTTTGAAAGGTCTTCGTTTTCTGAAAGACGAAGTCCAAAATGGCGATATTCACCTGACGGGTTTCTACCCCGACTGGGCCAATCCCACTTTCCAGATTGTCCGGGTGCTGCTGCTGGCTTTCATGCTCATCCTGATTTTTCCTTACCTACCCAACAGCGACTCGGATATCTTTAAGGGCGTTACGGTCTTTTTGGGGTTCCTTTTTACTTTTGGATCGGCGGGATCGCTGTCCAACATTATCGCGGGCCTGGTCTTGACGTATATGCGCTTGTTTAAGATCGGCGACCGGGTCAAAATTGGGGACGAAACGGGTGACGTTATCGAGAAATCACTTTTGGTGACGCGGATTCGCACTACCAAGAACGAAATCGTGTCGGTCCCTAACTCTACCGTAATGAGCAGCCCGACGGTCAATTACAGCAGCGAGACGCTCAATCAGGGACTTATTTTGCATACCACTATTACTATCGGCTACGATGTACTTTGGAAGGACATCCACCAGGCCCTGCTCACCGCCGCCGATCGCACCGAGCTACTACTGAAAGAACCGAAACCATTCGTGCTGCAAACCAGTCTGGACGATTTCTACGTGGCTTATCAAATCAATGCCTACACGCGGGAGGCCAACCGACAGGCGGGTATCTACTCCAACCTGCATCAGAATATCCAGGATTGCTGCAACGAAGCGGGCATCGAGATCCTCTCGCCCCATTACCGCGCCGCCCGTGATGGAAGCATGACTACTATTCCGGCAAGTTACCAGACCAACGTTGAAGAGTTGAAAGGTTGAAGCAGGGTCGGTCTGTCGCGACAGCTCCGAAGGGATTTAATGAAAACATCGCGTGGCGGTTGGGTAAAAATCTGCTCGTTTGCCCCACACTTCCGCCCGTAAGCACAGATTTCTTGGTGGTACAGTCTTTTTATTAGTAAAGGCGTAGTTCAAGTTAGTTCCTAACACCCTTGAACTCTAAGTAATTAAACCTTAAACTCTCAAACAATACGACTATGAACGAGCAAACCATGAAAGGCAACTGGAACGAAATGAAAGGTAAGCTGAAGCAGAAGTACGCCGACCTTACCGACGATGACCTCACTTACGCAGAAGGCAAGCAAGATGAGATGTGGGGTAAAATTCAGCAGAAAGTAGGCAAGACCAAAGACGAAATCAACAAAGAGATTGACGACATGTGAGAACCGTCGAACCGCAGATTACACTTCATCAACAAGAAAAAAACCCCCGAGACGCATTGTCTCGGGGGTTCTGCGTTTTAAAAGCTGTGACAGGCTCACAAAAAGACTACTGCTTGCTGACCTTCACTACGCCCTGCCGATTTCGCGCGTCGACCACCGGGTTGGGGCAGGCTTGCAGCAATAAATCCAAAAGTAGTCCCGAAACTTTCCGGCACGCCGATGCGGACATTGTTGCCGCTGGCACCCAGCATTGCGCCGAGTTTGAGGTAGCGCCTGGCGATCTTGTTCGACACGCATTGCGCCACGCCATGGAAGCAGATCGTCAACTTAGTTCTACTGTGGGCCGCAGCGCACAACCTGTACAGGAGGCGTAGCCAGCTTTTCACCTCCTCTATAACTTGAAGTAGATAGAATGCAAAGCTTTTTACTCAGAAAAATAGTATTGCGATGGCTCTGCAAGGCCAGCGTTTCTTATCCACTACCGCCGAGCGGCATTGAAGGGCAAAATGTCGCAATATTACAATTACTTCCAGAAAACCATTGAAATTCGGGATTTTTTTGTATAATTTTGCAAAACTTTTTTCACCAACGCCTGACAATTGTATGGACAAACTACGGATTTTGTATGTATCGAGTGAGATTAACCCTTTTTTAGAAACCTCCGATGTCGCGGCTTACGTTCGGCAATTGCCCGCTGACATGCAGGACCGCGGCGCCGAAATCCGCATCCTTGTCCCCCGCTTTGGTCTCATCAACGAGCGCAAGAACCGCCTTCATGAAGTAGTACGCCTCTCCGGCATTAATATAACAGTGGGTGAAGAAGAGAAGGCCCTGGTGATTAAGGTAGCTTCCATCCCCAACGCCAAGCTACAGGTTTATTTCATCGACAACGAAGACTATTTCCACCGCAAATCCGTTTTCTTCGACAAGAAAAATAAGTTTTACGACGACAACGACGAGCGGGCGATCTTCTTCTGCAAAGGCGTGTTGGAGACCGTCAAGAAGCTGGGCTGGGCGCCCGACATCGTGCATTGCAACGACTGGATGACGGCCCTGATTCCCATGTACTTGAAGACGACCTACCGCAACGATCCGATGTTCAAGGACACAAAAAGCGTTTTTACCGTGTATAACAACGCTTTTAGTGATAAATTTGACGCCGATTTGCTGGAAAAAGCCAAGGCGATGGACGTGAGCGACGAGGCTCTGGCCCACCTGCGTTCCGCTGATTTCGATGGCTTTATCAAGCTCGGTGTTGCGTACGCCGACGCCATCGTGAAGGTGGACAAAGAGTTCGGCGAAGGACTAAATAAACTATTGAATGAATCACCCAAGCGTGTCGATATCGTCGAAGAGGACGACAATCTTCTCTCAGAACAGTACTATAACCTTTACAACGACCTCGTGGGTCAGGAATAGCCTAGCCGGGGTGGCCCTTGTGGCCACCCTGCTGCTTAACGGCTGCGACCCCATCGGCAACATCGGCGTCACACCGCTTACCCCTGTCGAAACAATTTTTACCGACACTCTTACCCTTCGTACCTCCACCGTTCTGGCCGACTCGGTTCGCACGGGCAGCCCCGACTACTACCTGGCGGGCCGCTACGTGGATCCGCTTTTCGGGACCGTTACGGCATCCAGTTTTATCAGGATGTCGCTCTTCGCGCAACTCGACCTTGGCACCGCCCCGGTGTACGACTCGCTGGTGCTGAACATGCAGTACAACTATACTTACGGCGATACGCTACCCGCGCAGACCTTCACTTTGCATCGTCTGCGGGAGATAATCGATCCTACCAAGAATTACTACAACAACAGCCAGGTGGCTTACGACCCGACGCCGCTCGGCACGCGCACGTTCAAGCCCACGCCACGTAGTACTGATAACGGTCTGAGGTTTAAGCTTCCCGATGATTTAGGGAAGGAATTATTTGCTTTGTCTGGTCTGGACGCGGGGAAAAACAACGCCGACTTCGCCAAAGTACTCGCTGGCTTCGCCTTGATTCCCAATGCTAAAAACACGGCGGTATTGGGCTTTCCTGCCATTGACGACGCCCTGACGATGAACCTTTATTACCATACAACCACCGACAGCACCAGGAAGCGTTTTTACACCAGCGCTGTGGCCGTCAGCCAGCAGACCGGCTCTCCCATCTTTCGGGCGGGCTTCAACCGCGTCACGGCCGATCGCAGCGGCACACCGCTGGCGGGTTTGAAGCCGCTGGTACCCCTCCCCGCCGGGGACGGCCCCACCTACGTGCAGGACGCGCTGGGTATCCGCACCAAAATAGAGATTCCTTACCTGAAGTCACTGGGGCGGGGAAAGGACATTGCCATCAACCGCGCCGAACTGAGCATCAAGCCCGACCTGTCGACCATTCAGCCGGGAATGGGCATTCCCAACTACCTCGCGCTATTGGAGACCGACGCGACCAACCAGATTTTTTACGATGCTACGAATAATGTTCGGGTAGTTTTCAACGATATAAAATCAGGACAGACCGAGCCGCCCTCCGTTCTTTACAACAGCCGATTCAACACCTACACCTGGCACATCACGCTGCACCTCAACAGCATTCTTTCGGGTGTAACCAAGAACAATAGCTTCCTCGTCAGCCCCTCCTATACCAGTCAGTTGGGCCTGGGTGGCACCCGCTATCAATCGCAATTCGACAACCGCGTCACGCGCCTCGTCGTTGGCAGTAAGCCGGGCGATGTGAAGTTGCTGGTTTTTTATACGGAGGCGAAAGAGTAAATTTAATTTTGAATGAGTGACCGGGTCGCCGGAGCGATGATAGAATGATAGAATAGGGTGATGGTGTATCGCTTCGCTAAACCAGAATTCGGAGTCTAGTATTCTAACATCGCTCCGGCGACCCGGTCACTCATTCTATCATTCTATCATTAAAAATATGTGCGGAATCGTTGCTTATGTAGGCCAGCGAGAGGCTTATCCACTGATTATCAAAGGACTGAAACGTCTGGAATACCGAGGCTACGATAGTTCGGGGGTGGCTTTGCTGAATGGCGAAGGCTTAAAGGTTTTCAAGAAAAAAGGCAAGGTCGTTGATCTGGAAGCCCAATTGGCTGACAAGGACACCCACGCCACATTGGGCATGGGACATACCCGGTGGGCCACCCACGGTGAACCTAACGACATCAATGCCCACCCGCACTACTCCAACGACCGCAGGCTGGCGATAATCCACAACGGCATTATCGAGAATTACGCCACGCTCAAGCAAAAACTACAACAAAAAGGCCACGAATTCACGAGCGACACCGATTCGGAGGTGTTGATTCACTTCATAGAGGATGTAAGGCAGGAAACCGGAAAGTCGCTAGAGGAGGCCGTGCGGCTGGCTTTGCAGGAAGTTGTGGGGGCTTACGCCATCGTCATCATGTCCAGCGAGCATCCTGGCCAGCTCATTGCTGCCCGCAAGGGTAGCCCACTGGTCATTGGCATCGGGCAAGACGAATACTTTTTCGCCTCCGATGCCACGCCCATCATCGAATACACTAAGGATGTGGTTTATCTCGACGACTACGCCATTGCCGTGGTAAAGAACGGCGAACTGAATATCTCGAACCTCGACAATGTTCAGCAAACGCCCTACATCCAGAAACTGGAAATGGAACTGGACGCTATCGAAAAGGGCGGCTACGAGCATTTTATGCTTAAAGAGATCTTCGAGCAGCCGCGCTCCATTGCCGATAGCATGCGGGGCCGTGTCCGGGCCGACGACGGCCACCTGCAACTCGGCGGTCTGCGCAGCTACCTCGACCGTCTCGCCGCTTCTGAGCGCATCGTTATCGTGGGCTGCGGTACTTCATGGCATGCGGGACTGGTAGGCGAGTACCTGTTCGAGGAATTGGCCCGCATCAATGTGGAAGTAGAGTACGCTTCGGAGTTCCGTTACCGCAATCCGATCATCAAAGAAAACGACATCGTGATCGCCATTTCCCAATCGGGTGAAACGGCCGACACGCTGGCGGCCATCGAACTGGCGAAGTCTAAGGGTGCGCTCATCTTCGGCGTGTGCAACGTGGTGGGTTCGTCCATCGCCCGCGCCACTGACGCGGGTGCCTATACGCATGCTGGGCCGGAGATCGGCGTGGCAAGTACTAAGGCATTCACGGCGCAGGTGACGGTGCTCACACTCATAGCCATCGCCGCCGCCAAACGCAAGGGCACTATTTCGGAGGAAGACTACCGCCAACTGCTCATCGAACTGGAAAACATTCCCGATAAGGTGGAGCAGGTACTTCAAAAGGCTGAAAAAATCAAGAAAATCGCCTATATCTTCACCTACGCCCGCAACTTTATCTACCTGGGTCGGGGGCTGAACTTCCCCGTCGCGCTGGAAGGGGCTTTGAAACTCAAGGAGATTTCCTACATCCACGCCGAGGGCTACCCCGCCGCCGAAATGAAACACGGCCCCATCGCCCTCATCGACGAGGATATGCCCGTGGTGTTCCTGGCGACGCGCGACAGTTCTTATGACAAGATCGTCTCTAACATTCAGGAAGTCAAAGCCCGTAAGGGGCGCGTCATCGCCATCATTACCGAGGGCGACACTCTCATCCCCGGCATGGTCGATTTCGTGATCGAAGTACCCAAGACCCACGAGATGCTGGTGCCGCTGGTGTCGGTCATTCCGCTGCAGCTCCTCTCCTACTACGTAGCCGTGATGCGCGGCCGGAATGTGGATCAGCCGAGGAATTTGGCGAAATCCGTTACAGTGGAGTGAGAGTAACGTTTTTTTTGGGGTTAGGGGTCAACGGTTAAACGGTTAAGGTTCACGGCCATGTGGGTGAAGTTTGTGTTTTTTATTGTTTTTGGGGGAATGATTTGGTCCTGTGGGTCAGATCGGGAAAATGATAGTTACGTGCCGAAGCCAAAGGGGTATAACCGGATTGCGTTGCCGCCGCATAGTTATCAGGCTTTGCCAGACGAGTATCCCTATCAATTCGAGTACTCACAGGCAGCGGTGATTTTGCCGGACACTTCGGTGCTGGCCGAGAAAAACTGGATTTACATCTACTACCCCAAACTAAACGCCAATATCCAACTGACCTATAAAGCCGTGCGCCGCGACCCTACCCGCCTCCGGGACTTCATCGACGACGCCTATAAACTGGCCGGAAAGCACCAAATCCGCGCCACCGCCGTACAGCAGCAGACTATCGCGACCCAAACGGGCCAAACCGCCACGCTCATCCGCCTCGAGGGCGATGTTCCCACGCCCTTCCAGTTCTACACCACCGACAGCACCACCCACTACCTGCGCGGGGCTATCTACTTTCCCACCGCCACCAAAAATGATTCCCTCGCTCCTGTCATCGAGTACCTCGAGCGCGACGCCCTGCGGCTGCTGAATACGTTGCGGTGGAAGTAGGGGTTAGAGAAGAATTTCGTATTTTGGCAGTTTGATTTTTTGAGAAACTCTTGGAAGCATTATGGAAACTCTGAAACTACCTTTCAGCAACCTGCAAATTGAATTGCTGCGCTTATACGCTCATCAAGTGGACGAAAAGGACTTGCTGCAAATTAAAGAACTCATTGGCCGATACTTCGCCAACCGCCTCACCCGACTGGCCGACGAGGCCTGGGAGCGAAATGGCTGGACTGATAAGGATATGGAGACTTTGCTGAATGATGCTGATCAATAGCCAAAATGAACGTTGTACTCGATACCAACGTGCTGCTCGTTTCCTTACCCTCGCACTCAAGGTACCATTCCATTTATCAGGCATTACTCGGTAAAGTATTCGACATGTTCGTGAGCAACGAAATCATGACTGAATACGAAG
The DNA here is from genome assembly GCF_041751555.1 of Persicitalea sp. NCBI lineage: Bacteria > Pseudomonadati > Bacteroidota > Cytophagia > Cytophagales > Spirosomataceae > Persicitalea > Persicitalea sp. The sequence continues at coordinate 10,064 of NZ_JBGSXF010000432.1, forward strand.
AGCAAATCAACCTGCGGATTGGCATAGAACGAACCGACCTGCAACTTCAAGAGCTGCTTAACCTTTCCAACCTCCACCCAATTGAGCCTTTCTATAGTTGGCAACTCATCCAAGCGGATCCCGATGATAATAAGTTCTGTGACTGTGCCATTGCTTGTAATGCCGATTATCTGGTGACCAACGATAAGCATTTCAACGTTCTGGCCCGGATACCTTTTCCTGCCGTTACAACTGTTAGGGCCGAGGAATTCCTTAAAATCATCATTGAGCAACGTCAGTAAATGATGACCCACCGCCACCAAAAACGATTCCCTCGCTCCTGTCATCGAGTACCTCGAGCGCGACGCCCTGCGGCTGCTGAATACGTTGCGGTGGAAGTCAAAATGACGTTCTTATAAGAAGAGGATAACATTTACTTCCCTTTCAGCATCGGAAAAATCCGCTGCAGGTCTTCCTCACCAGGACGCGCGCCGTACTCGCATACTTCGAAAGCTTCGACTTGTTGTACGCTTGCGGCTTTTTCCTGGCCGTACCATTTTGCCAGCGATGCCCGTACCTCAGGCGTTATCTTCACAGCCCGGGCCTCACCGAGCCACTCCTCCCGCTTCGACTTATCGGCAGGTACCTGGTCGAGATAACCCGCAATCCAGGGCAGCCATTCGTAAAACTGTGACTCGTGCGCTCCAAGGGCATGTACTTTCTGCAGGTACACCGCGCTGATGTCGATGGCCACATCGGGCCGGAACGGATTGGGGCGCTGGAAATGGTCTTGAAAATACAGGAACACCGGATTCTTTTCGAGCCGGGGTGTTGCGGGCGCTACGTTGGGTACCGCCACCAGGTAGGCGGCATCCTGCACAAGTACCCCCGTATCGCGGTGGTCGGGGTGGTAGTCGTTGGGACGAGGGGCAATCACGACATCGGCGTTCCACTCGCGGATTTTACGGATAACCTGTAGGCGGGTGTCCAGATCCGGCAGCAGTTGGCCGTCGTGGTTGTCGAGTACATCGTACGTTACGCCGAAACGCTTGCCCGCTTCCTGGGCTTCCGCCAGTCGGCGTTTTGCCAGTTCTTTCCCCTTCATGGTCTGGTGTCCGGCGTCGCCGTTGGTCACGGACACAAACTTCACCGCGTGGCCCATCGACGCGAGCAGGGCCGCCGTGCCACCGCCCTTTATGTCGCAGTCGTCGGGATGGGCGCCGATCATGATGACCCGTACGGGGCCGGAAGTACTTTGCGCCAGGACGGTCTGGAGACTGACCAGAAGAATAAATGCCAAAGGTAGTATTCGAGAAATCGTGTTCATGAGCGGTAGCGGTTTTGCGGGTCCGGGACAATTGGTTTGAAGTACTATGTCCATAAGAAGCAAGCCAAAGTACTTCTACTGCTATACAACCCTCTGTTGGCGGTTCTCGAGGCTCCGGAAGGAGCTGAAGAAGTATATATTCTTTTTGCATCAAGCTTCGTCGCTTCAAAAGTACCTTTCGTTATTTCAAAGTAGGCTTTTGTCGAGTAAATTTTCGCAGTTTTCTCTGAAATATTTAAGTTTACATCTCAACCAACAAAATCCATCCTTATGAAAACAAACAAGCCACTATTGCTAACGCTCGCCCTCATCGTTTTGGGCTGTTATTCTGCTTTTGCCCAGGACGGACGGTTCGACATCGTGCTGGGGGGCGGTTACTACTCCACGCCCTCGATGAAGCCCGTCGATGGCGGGGCTGTACTGAATGGAGAGTTCGAGTACCACCACAAAAAAAGGTGGTCGTTTGCGGCAGGTATCCTTACCACGCAGTACCATTACCGTATGGAAGAGTCAAGCGTGAGTACATTGAGTGGAATCCCCATTAACCGGGCCAGCGAATTGCAGAGCAATTTTCTGGTGAAGTACAAGGTTCTGGCAGAAGGGCCTGTTAGTGTTCAGGTCGGAGCCGGAGCGGGATTAATCACCATGGGGAAGAATACGGAAATACGCACTCCTAATTCGTCTTCCTACTACTGGACATCGAATACCGACTTGGGCTTTCCATTGGTGGCTGAGGCGTACGTCAAACTCACGAATCATTTCTTGGTGGGGGTCAAATTGGGGTCTTTCATTTTTCCTGACTATCCAATTGTTGGAAATAACGCCAGTTTTCAAGTTCGGTATCGGTTATAGTCTGTTGAAGAATCTTGCTGGTATACAAGTGCAGAAGCCGAACCGTATTGGTTCGGCTTCTACTTATTTTATTAGAAATAAAATTAAAAAAATCGCAGCTCTATAAGGGCACAGCCTGCCTCGGGTTGTCTGACGGAAAACATAAATATCCATCAATTCTAAAATCAAACCAACCATGAAAAAGTCCCTCAGTTTCTGCAGCCTGTTGGCTGCCTTCGTTTCCTGCAAAGACGACACCAAAGAGCTCCTCAAAACCGTCGATGGTAGCTGGAAAGTAAACACCATCACTTACGGACGGGCGGCGCGGGTCGATTCGATCATAAGGCCCGCCGGGGTCATATTGAATTTTAGAAATTGCGGCAAGACCAGCAATAACCAAAGCCCCAATAACTGCGGCGTCAACTACATAGAGGATGGCGCGGACTATCTATCGTTCGTCTATCAGGCCGATGGCAAGTACCGCACGCTTTACATTAATTCCAACGGCCCCGTCGTCACTCCCGCATTCAAGCGTGTAGCCGATCAGCTCATCGGCGGTTA
>NZ_JBGSXF010000433.1:0-14335 GCF_041751555.1 Persicitalea sp.
CGAGGCCGATGGCGTGGTGACGGGTACCGATTTACTGGTTCAGAAAGGCAAAATCGCCAAGATCGGTAAGAACCTTTCCGCCTCCGGCGCGCGCGAAATCGACGGCACGGGCAAGCACCTGACGAGCGGCATCATCGACGAGCACTCCCACATCGCGCTGTTTTCAGTCAACGAAGGCGGGCAAACGAGTTCGGCGGAAGTGAGGCAAAGCGATGTCATCAACTCGGAGGACATCAACATTTACCGCCAGTTGGCCGGGGGCGTAACTACCTCGCAACTGCTGCACGGCTCGGCTAATTCTATCGGTGGCCAAAGCGCGGTCATTAAGCTGAAATGGGGCGCGGCTCCCGCCGAACTTTGGATTCCCGAGGCGAAGTACATCAAGTTTGCGTTGGGTGAAAACGTGAAGCAATCCAATTGGGGCGACGCCACTCGTTCGCGCTTCCCGCAGACTCGCATGGGTGTGGAGCAGGTTTTCTATGACCACTTCATCCGGGCCAGGGAGTATGACAAGGCCATGAAGGCGTTCAATAATTCCCGCAATAAAAACAACGTCACGCCGCCGCGCCGCGACCTAGAACTCGACGCGCTCGCCGAAATCCTGAACAATGAGCGCTTCATCACTTGTCACTCCTACGTTCAGTCGGAAATCAACATGCTGATGAGCGTAGCGGATTCGCTGGATTTCAGGGTGAACACTTTTACCCACATTCTGGAAGGCTACAAGGTAGCCGACAAAATGGCCAAACACGGCGCGGGCGGCTCGACGTTTTCCGATTGGTGGGCCTACAAAATGGAGGTAAAAGAAGCCATTCCCTACAACGCCGCCCTGATGGCGAAGGAAGGCGTGGTAGTTGCCATCAATTCCGACGACGCCGAAATGGCCCGTCGCCTGAATCAGGAGGCCGCCAAAACAATGACCTTTGGCGGCATGACCGAGCAGGAAGCCTGGAAGATGGTGACGCTCAATCCTGCCAAATTACTCCACCTCGACAACCGATTGGGTAGCATCAAAACGGGTAAAGACGCCGACCTGGTGCTTTGGAACGACCATCCGCTGTCTATCTACGCGCGTCCCGACTACACTATGATCGAAGGTGCCATCTACTTCGACTACGCTGCCGACCAGAAGAAACAGGAGGTAGTTGCCAAAGAAAAGGCGCGGATTATTCAGAAAGCACTACAAGCCAAAGGCAAGGGAGCAGATACCAAAAAACCGGAAGGTAAAACTTTCAAGCTGCTTCAATGCGACGATATCATCGGCACCCACGCGGCGGAAGATAAGTAGTTGCTGCTCGCGTTGAAAACCATTTGTTCTTAATTTCTCGACAATGATTAAAATGAAAAATATTCTATTTGCGGCACTCGCGTTATTGCCTCTTGGAGTGATTGCCCAAAATCCGGCTCCCGCCACCCCTCAGTCCAAACCCATTGTCCTTACCGGGGCCACGATTCATCTGGGAAATGGCCAGGTAATCGAAAACGGCATCATCGCCTTCAATCAAGGGATTATCTACTCCGTTGGAGCTTCCACTACTACGGTGGATAGATCTGGCGCGGAGATCATCGACCTGACGGGTAAGCATGTTTTTCCGGGGGTGATTGCGATGGGTTCGACCATTGGTCTGGTGGAGATCGCGTCCGTTCGGGCGACACTGGATTTTGAAGAAATCGGCGAAGTCAACCCGCACGTGCGCTCACTGGTGGCGTACAGCACCGATTCGGAAGTAATCCCAACACTGCGGGCCAGCGGGGTACTTTTGGCGCAGTCAGTGCCACAGGGCGGACTGGTGTCGGGGTCGTCGTCGGTGTTCAATACCGACGGCTGGAACTGGGAGGATGCCATCATTAGGAAAGACGATGGCATTTGGCTGACCTGGCCGCCTTACCTCTCGCGGAGTTTTAGCTACGAAGATTTTTCGTACTCGACCAAGAAAAACGAGAAACGCGCTGAAACGATTAACCTGCTGGAATCGACCTTCGCCGACGCCAAAGCCTTCAACGAAATCGATCAGCCCGAGATGACCAACATCCGGCTCGACGCGATGAAAAATCTATTCACGGGAAAACAGAACCTGTACATCCGGGCCAACTACGCCAAGGATATCATCGACGCGGTGAAGTTCGGGAAGAGAATGGGCGTAGGCAAGGTTGTTATTGTCGGAGGACAGCAGGCCGATAAAGTCGCCGCCTTTTTGAAAGAAAATAACATTCCGGTAGTTCTGGGCGCTTTGCACAGCCTGCCTGGTAGCCCCGACGACGATGTGTACGCAGTGTACGAACTACCCGCAAAACTCCACAAAGCAGGCGTGAAAGTAGCCCTCAGCTACGATGACGAATGGTGGCGGGTGCGTAACCTGCCCTACCAGGCGGGTACGGCCGCCGCTTTTGGCGACATCTCCAAAGAAGATGCTTTGACGTTTTTGACCCAAAATCCCGCCCAAATCATGGGCATCGACGGCCAGGTGGGTACTTTGGAGAAAGGCAAGCAAGCCACGCTCATTGTCACCAACGGGAATATGATGGATATGCGCGGCAATGTGGTGGAACACGCTTTCATCAAAGGCGCGAAGGTGGATTTAGATAATAAGCAGAGTCGGCTTTACGAGAAATATAAGGAGAAGTACAGGCAGAAATAAGTTGACAGTTGACAGTTGACAGTTGACAGTTGACAGTTGACAGTTGAAAATTAAGGGTTCCCGTAGTCGAGCGCAAATGTGGCTTAATTACGGGAATTTTTATTTTAAACGAATCCCACCCTCCTCAAACTGGATCACACCCTTCTTCCACAGATTCCCAATAGATTTCTTGAAGTTACGCTTACTCATGCCCAGTCCCTTGGAGATTTCTTCGGGGGAGCTGTCGTCATGCAGGGGCAGGAAGCCGTTGTTCTTGTTCAGGGCATCCACGATGCGCTGGATGAGCGGCTCGAAGCGTTCGACGCCAATTTTTTCCAGCGTGATGTCCAGTTTGTTCTCTTCCCGGATTTTCTTGACGTAACCTTTCATCCGGTCACCGACACTGATATTTTTAAAAACATCGCTCTCGAAGATCAAGCCTTTGTGGAATTCATTGACGATCACGTTGAAGCCCAGATCGGTACGTTCCCAAATGATCAGATCGACCTCGTCGCCTTCGACTATGGTAAGTCGCTCGTTGTCAACGAATCGGTTGAGACGCGGCGAGGCTATTAAGCGAGAGCTCACGCGGTCAAGGTAGATGAAAACGAGGTACTTCTTACCCCTTTCCATCGGTGTAAGTTGCTCGCTGAACGGCACGAGAAGGTCTTTTGTGAGGCCCATATCCAAAAAAGCGCCTTTACTATTGACATCGACTGCTTCCAGGTAAGCAAATTCGTCGCGCAGGGCGTGCGGCTTCTCGGTGGTGGCGACGGGGCGGTCTTCGGAGTCGTTATAGACAAACACCCGGATACGGTCGTCGGGCTGCATGTCGTCGGTGACGTAGCGGTTGGGCAGCAGCACCTCCTCGCCCTGCGGGTCTTCGAGATAAAGCCCTTGATCCGTGTTTCGGGTGATGGTCAGGTCGTTGTATTTTCCTAGAAAAAGCATAGCCGTGGGTTCGTAAAAGAGCCGCAAATATAGGCTTTTTGCCGCATCAGCGAAGCACCGACAGCAGCGTCTCGCATTTCATTTCGGTTTCGTCCCACTCGCGCTGCGGGTCGGAGTCCTCGGTGATACCCGCTCCGGCGAAGAAAGTCGCCCGTCCGTCAGCCAGGCGAAGCGTTCTGAGATTCACAAAAAGCGAACTCTCCTGATCCACGTTCACCGGGCCCAGGTAGCCGCTTTAAAAGGAACGGCCGTAGCCTTCGACGGCCTTAATAAATTCCAGCGCAGGTTCCTTGGGCATTCCGCACACGGCGGAAGTAGGGTGCAGGAGTTCCAGCATCACCGTACCGAGTTCAGGAAAATTCACCTCACGGGTGTTCACCGCGAAGTCGGTGCGGAGGTGGTACAAATTGCCCGCCCGCACGGTACGCGGCCCGCTTTCGAGGTACTCACGCAGCCGGATTTTCTTGAAGCATTCGATTACGTAACGACTCACCAAAGCTTGTTCCTGAATCTCCTTTTGCCCCCAGCGGATGTCGCGGGGCGGGATAAGCACCCCGTCTTGCACGGCGGTTTGCGTTCCGGCCAGAGAGGTAGTGCAGAAAGTACCTTCGGCATTCATAGACACCAGCGTTTCGGGCGTCGCGCCCAGCCACATTTCATCGCGGTCGGCCAGGTTCACGAGCGACACGAAAGCTGACGGGTAAGCGGTGCAGAGTTTCTGGAATGCCTTAAAGGGCCGGAATTTAGCAGAATAAGCAAGCGTTTTAGTGCGGGAAAGCACCACTTTGGCTAATTCTCCCCGACTAATCGCCGCCACGGCTTCGGCTACGGCAGTTTTAAAATCATATTCCTGTCCACCTTCAATTGCGAGTTTTTGGGAGAAAGCCGTCAAATCTGAAACGTCGTTCCCAGCTTCCTCAGCCACTCCATCGGCAGTTTTTAGCAAATGCTTTACAAATGGATGCTCCTGTCCCAAACTACCCCCGACTTCCCGGCAAGACCAATCTTCCGAAAAAGTAAAAATCATATCGCCTTCCAGCACGAATGCCTCGCCGCCTTCCAGCGGCTCAAAGGGGTGGATGACGAAGCAGGCGGGTAGTTCTTCCAGATCGGGAAGCCGCCGCTGAATGCCGTCCTGCGTGGAAATCAGTAGTTTGACTTCTTTCCGATGGGGCAGCCGCCATACCGCCGAAGGGTAGCCAAGCTGCCAGGCCGCGCGGAACAGCGACTCGGCCTGAATAATTCTGGTGGGATCGAGAGTACTTATCATCGGCTAAATAACACGACAACTAGGCCAAAATGTTTCTCAAAAATTATCATTTAGCGTCGATTATTGCCACCGTCAGACGGCTCACACAGACTAGCTTCCCTGCCTCGTTAGTGATTTTTATATCCCAAACGTGCGTCGAACGGCCCACGTGCAGGGCGGTCACGCGGCCGTACACCCAGCCATCCCGCACAGCGCGGATGTGGTTGGCGCTGATTTCCAGACCGACAGCTCGCTGCTTTTCAGGGTCGGCTAAACTGAGCATGGAAGCCACGCTGCCCAGAGACTCGGCCAGCACCACCGAGGCGCCGCCATGAAGGATGCCAAAGGGTTGGTGTGTCCGATGGTCTACGGGCATTTTTGCAACGATGAAGTCCTCGCCAATTTCGATGAATTCGATACCGAGTTGCGTATCTATAGTTTTGGGATTGAGGTTACGCAGGAAGTCGAGATCAAACGATTTGTTAAACATTCTTTTTTTTGTCTAAATTTGTATGGGCAAATTACGCCAGAAAACGGCTTTTTGGCAAAGTATTTATCAAAAAAGTACAAATTCTATTGAAAAGTAAAACAATCTACCTCATTCGCCACGGCGAAACTGACCATAACCGAAACGGGATCGTCCAGGGCAGCGGCGTCGATACCATCCTCAATGAGTGGGGTAATGCGCAGGCCGAAGCCTTCTACGATGCATACCAACACGTCCCATTTGACAAAATCTATACTTCCAAACTGCAGCGCACTGTCCAGTCGGTGCAGGAATTCATCGATTCGGGCATCCCCTGGGAAAGCCACGCGGGCCTGAACGAAATCAGTTGGGGCTGCCGTGAGGGCAAAATGCCTAACGACAAAGATCAGGGCTATTACCGCGATTTGGTACTTGCTTGGCAAAATGGTGACGTAAACTTGCCGTGCGAAGAAGGCGAAAGTCCCATCCAGGTTCGCGCTCGACAGAAACCCGTCGTGGATTTGATCCTTTCAAGGCCCCAGGAACGCACCGTTTTGATCGCCATGCACGGCCGCGCCATGAGGATACTGCTCACGCTGCTCTTCGACCAACCGCTGACCGAGATGGACAAGTACGAACATAGCAACCTTTGCCTTTATCGAATCAACTACTCCTACGACGAGCAAAAGTTCACTTTCGTCTCGGGCAACGACATTACGCATCTGCTCTCGCTCGATGTGCCCGTGCCGCAAAGCTGATTTTAACCGTCTGTAAAGAAACTTTCCCTTTGGTGTAAATGGCTTCTCCTTTCCTCGATTTCTTTGCCTAGCTTGCCCCATTATTCAGGCATAGTAGGTAAAGATCATTTGTTCCTTTTGGTTTTTATCGATTAAAAATCAAGCCATTAGGCGAGAAAAAATGTCCAAATCCCGGATTTACTGGACGCTGCAAATCATTGGCTGGACGGCTCTGATGATGTACGAATTCGTCATCTACACGGCAGAGTACGGCTTCGATTTGGAGTACTTCTTGCTCAGCGTCGCCAATATTTTTCTGGCCATCGGACTTACGCACGTGTATCGGCTCATTGTCCGACGCTGGAATTGGTCCACGCTGCCGTTGCCGCGCCTGGCCTTTCGGGTGATCGTTTCTGTCATCATTTTGGGGGCGATCATGTCGATGGTCAATATTCGTCTTGACCACGATACCATTGCCTACAACCTGGCCAACCAGCCATTCGCTTTTTGGGGCTACATTTCGGCCTGGTGTAAAAATATGCTGACTTGGGTACTTGCTTATACCGTGTATCATTACGTGGAGCAGACCCGGTTAACGGAGTTAGAGAAAATAATGCTGAAAACATCCATGCGCGAGGCCGAGGCGAAGGTATTGCGCTCGCAGCTTAACCCGCACTTTACCTTCAATGCCCTGAACAGTATTCGCGCTCTGGTGTCGGAAGACCCCACCAAAGCGCAACTCAGCATCACGCAGTTGTCTAATATATTGCGCAACTCCCTGCTCGCCGACCGCCGCAAAACCGTAGAACTACGCGAAGAGTTGAAGACAGTGGAAGACTACCTCGAGCTGGAAAAAGTCCGTTACGAAGAACGCCTGAACTACAAAATTAAAGCTGATCCGCCGACGCTCTATTGGCAGGTACCGCCCATGATGCTACAGACGCTGGTCGAGAACGGCATTAAACACGGCGTATCCAAACTACCCAGGGGTGGCAGACTCACTGTGGAATCCTCGCTGCAAAACAACGAGTTGATGATTTGCATCAAAAACACGGGTACCCTGGGCAACACCGATTCGGGCGGTGTCGGACTATTGAATACCGCCGAGCGGCTTTCGATCCTGTACGGCAAGGAGGCTTCTTTCAGGATTTATCAGGAAGAGGATAATATTGTCTGCTCTGAAATCATCATTCCCATGCTCTCTGATGGACTGATGCGCTACAATGGCCAGGTTCCAGAAAGAAATCAAGTGTAAATGAACTGCAGGGCTTTGAGCCATTCGCAGCTTCAAACCACAAAATGAGAATTCAATTGTAATGCAAATCATAAATAGTTTTTTCAAACAATAGCCGACAGCGTGTAGCTTCCGGCCAAAAGCCCAATTAGCCATGAAAACATTAATTATCGACGATGAGCGGCTCGCCCGCAATGAATTGAAGCGCCTGCTAGAGCCTTACCACAAAATTGAGATCGTAGGTGAGGCCGCCAACGCCGAAGAGGCCCTCGGGCTGATCAGCGAATTACAACCCGAATTGCTTTTTCTCGACATTCAGATGCCCGGCAAGAATGGTTTCGAACTCCTGACTTCTATCGAGGGAAAAGCCCCGGACGTGATTTTTACAACGGCCTACGACGACTACGCCATTAAGGCATTTGAGTTCAACGCCCTGGATTACCTGCTGAAACCCATTGACGGCGAGCGACTCAAAGACGCTATTCAGCGGGTAGAAGAAGACCGGGACATTCACGAGGAAACCACCGATGAAAAGCCTGAACGCGCCAGCCGAGTACTGGGTGAAAACGACAAAGTATTCATAAAAGACGGAGAGAAATGCTGGTTCGTGAAGTTGGGTAAAATCCGGCTTTTCGAGTCGATGGGTAACTACGTACGGCTGCATTTTGATGATCAAAAACCACTCGTTCTCAAATCGCTGAACAGCCTGGAAGACCGCCTCGATCCCGAAAACTACTTCCGCGCCAACCGCAAACATATTATCAACCTGCAATGGGTAGATAAGATCGAACCATGGTTCAGCGGCGGCCTGCTTGTCACGCTGCAAGGTGGCGACCGCATCGAAATTTCGCGGCGGCAGGCGATACGGTTTAAGGAGCTGATGAGTTTATGAGTGATGAGTGATGAGTGATGAGTGAATTTGATTCATCATTCATCATTCATCATTATAAAATCCCTTCATCCGCAAAGCTATAATACCCGCCGTCGGTGAAGATGAGGTGATCCAGAACGGGCAGGTCGAGCATTCGGCCTGCCTCTTTTAGCTTTCGGGTAAGGTCTTTATCGGCCTGACTGGGCGTGAGATTGCCCGAAGGGTGGTTATGGAACAGGATGATGGAGCTAGCCAATTGCTCCAGAGCGTGTTTGAAGATAAGCTTGGGGTCGGCGACGGTGCCGGCCACACCACCCGAGCTGATTTGCACTGGTCGCAGTACCTCATTGGCGCGATTCAGTAGCAAAATCCAGAATTCCTCGTGCGGCTTATCGAGCAAATAGGGTCTGATCTCGTCGTAGGCGTCCTTGGCGCTCGTGATGCGTCGCTGCCGCAATACTTCCGATTCCTTGCGGCGACGGCCTAATTCCAGTGCGGCCATAATGGTGATGGCTTTGGCCTCGCCAATGCCTTTTACCTTCGTTAAATCCTTCAAACTCAGCCGGGCCAATTCGTTTAAATTTCCCTTAGCGGCATCCAGTACCATCTTACCCACATCGACCGCCGAATAATCGACCGTTCCCATACCGATCAAAATGGCGAGTAGTTCGGCGTCAGTCAAAGCAGCTTTTCCCCGCTGCATCAGCTTTTCGCGGGGCCGGTCTTCCTGCGCCCAACTTAGGATTTTTCGAGGGTTGTAGGGGTTTGGTTCCAATTAGTGAATGTTGGAATGTTGGGATTAGTGAAAATTAGGCTAGGGGATGTGGCGATAATTTATTCACTAATTCCGACATTCACTAATTCACAATTGAATTCTTCTCACATTGAACTCAACGCCGCCCTTGCCTTATTGTCGATGCTGTTTTTGTACTCATGCTTTTTGTAAGACATGGCTTTTTTGAAATAGGAAACGGCCTGTGGCTTGTTGCGGAGTTCTTTGTAGATGTAGCCGAGTTGCAGGGCGGAAGAAGGACCAAAGTACAGGCTGCTGCTTTGGGTCAATTGGATAGCACGGTCAAAGTAGGGCATGGCCTCGTTGGCTTCTCCCATTTTTTGCAGGATGCGACCGCGGCGGTAGTTGAATTCAGCCTGGTTCGCGATTTCAGAGAACGAATTTTCGGAATAGCCATCCAGCTTGGCAAGAGCCCCCCGCAGGTAGCCCCCGTCGCTGGCGTAACGGGCCTCGAACAGTATTTTCTGTTCGTCTTTTACTTGCTCGTCAAGATAGGTTTCGGCAAACTTTTCGGCGTAACCATCCGATTCGGTGATGGTCTTGCCCACTTTGGGTACCCTGGCAATGAGCGTGTTGGCCTCGGCGTCGCGATTCGTGAGCCAGCGGCAGAGGAACTGCTTAAAGTAGCTGTCTTTTAAAAAGTTGAATCCTTTGAAATTGCGCTGAAACTTATCATAGTATCCGTAGGCAGAATCGTACTGCCCTTTTTGTAGCAGAATTTCGGCTCTCAGATAATCCAGAAACGGGAAAGGGATGTAAGCCGAAGAGCGCGGGGCTTTATTCAGGATGGCCAGCGCCTCCTCGCTCCTACCCTCTTTCATTAGCACTGAAGTAGCGAAAAAATGGAGCAACAGGTTGTCCGGTTGTCCGGCAGGCATCCTTTTCAATTCCCGAAACTGAGACTCGTTGAGTTGTAGCGTATAGGCATGCAGCAACAAATCAATTAGTTGCGCTTCTTGCCGGAAAAGCGTTTCGGTATTCTCGACTTTTTGGAGTTCCCGGAGCCCGCCAGGAATATCGCCCGACAACCCCAGCGTTCGGGTAACCCAGGTGTATTGCTCCGGTACTGAGCCGATGAGGACGTGTAACAAGCCCAGCGATTTGAGCGTCGGCACGAACGTAGGGAATTTCTTTCGGTTTTCTTCCAGAAGTCTGTAAGCCTTGATGATATCCCAGCAGCCACTGACTTCATTGCCAAATTTCAGCTTGGCGAACGCCCAGTGCAGTCGGACTTCCGCCCGCAATAGTCTCTGGTAGGGTGAGTTATCCGGCAGCGCCATCAGTGCATCTAGCCGCTCGTCTTCTTTTTTTGATAATTTATTGTACGCTGCCCGGTCTTCCGAAATCAGCAGGTAGTACATATCTGCGTAGTTTTCCACGTAAATTAACGCCCCATTGTCGGGATTTGATTTACGTTCCTCTTCCAACAAAGCGCGGGCCTTGTCGAGCCGCAGTTTTTGTACTTCAAAGTAGGCAAGCTGAATCCTGGGGCTGAAATCCAGGCGAGCTGCTGCGCCATCGGCTTTCGTCAGAATGGAAATGGTCAATAATAAACCGACCAATCCCAAATCTCTTGATTTTTTTATAAAAAGCATAAATGGAGTTTCTTGAAAAAGAATAAACTACGCGGCCGTTGTCATGACGGATGATGAGGCCAAGTCTCGATCACGCATACAACGGATAGCGTATAAACTAAAAGTGGCTACCGAATGGCAGCCACTTTTAACCTTTAATCGTTGAAAGATTTTACCGTTTGCTGCCCTTCTCGGGCGCAGGTTCGGGCATTTCCACACCACCGAAAACCCGGCCACAATGTTCACAGACGATGATCTTCTTGTGTTCGCGAATGTCAGCCTGCCTTTGGGGTGGTACTACGTTGAAGCAGCCACCGCAAGCACCGCGCTGTACCATTACGACCGCCAGGCCGTTCAGGGAATTATTTCTAATTTTCTGATAAGATTTCAGCAGACGCGGTTCGATCTTGTCGGCTTGCTTCTCACGCTGTGCAAGCAGGCCTTTCTCTTCCTCCTGACTCTCACCCGTAATCACATCGAGTTCCGACTTCTTGGTCTTCAAATCTTCCTTTCGGCCGTCGAGTATGCCCTGTGTGTTGCTGAGGTCATCCTCTACGAGACGCGTGCGTGCCTTGGCCTCGCTGATGCGCTTGTCGGCCAATTGCATTTCCAATTCCTGCAATTCGATTTCCTTTGTGATGGCCTCAAACTCGCGGTTGTTGCGGACGTTCATCTGCTGATCTTTGTACTTGGCTATCAGCTTTTCTGAATCTTTTTGCCCATTTTTCAGCGAATCGACCGTAGCGTTCAAGTTGTCGATCTCTCCTTTGAATTTGGCGGTTCGGGTTTCGAAGCCGGCAATCTCATCTTCCAAATCACTTACCTCTTCGGGTAAGTCACCCCGGATTTTTAGAATATTATCTAACTGAGAATCAATTTCCTGTAATTTCAGGAGGTTATCCAGCTTTTGCGCAATCGTGTTTTCCATGTGGTCAATTTTGAATGACTGAATTTGTGAAGAATTTTATTTCACACCGCGCGGGCGGCCCCGTCACCAATTCACTCATTCAGTATTAATGGTAGTAGGCTACCGGGTTGGTGTTTGTTTCTGATAAATGAAGCGCGAAATTACCAAATCTTTTTGACAAACAGTCGTGCAGAAGTTGTTTCGTAAATACTTCGCTCTCATAGTGGCCAATGTCACAAATTACGATTCGGTTTTCGGCGTCGAAAAACTCATGGTACTTATAATCGGCAGTCACAAAGGCGTCGGCACCGACGGCCAGGGCATTGGGGAGCAAAAAACTACCTGCCCCTCCGCACACTGCCACCCGGCTGACTGTTTCCCTAGCCGAAGCAGTGTACTTGATGACGGACACCTGCATACTCTTCTTCAAATGTGCCAGAAAGTAAGTCAACGGTAGGGGTTCGGGTAGTTCGCCTACCACTCCGGCACCCACTTCCTGGTTTTCGTTTTCGAGGGTTTGCAGGTAGTAAGCTACCTCCTCGTAAGGATGATTCTGGCGTAAGGCTCGGAGTACTTTTCTTTCCAAATGCGCCGGAAACATGAGTTCCACGCGTTGTTCTAGTTCGCGTTTCAGTTCTCCAACCACACCGGAGTAAGGGTCTGCCCCTTCAAGTGGACGAAAAGTACCTTCGCCACTGGTTTGGAAACTACACTCGGCGTAGTTACCAATCTTTCCGGCTCCCGCCGCGTAGAGCGCGTCAAGTACTTTGGAGGCATCATTGGCAGGTATGAAAAAAGTAAGCTTTAACAACGTTTGCCGCTTGGGTGCAAGGATTTTAACGTTTTGCAAACCCAACCTTGCAGAAATCATGCTGTTCACACCATTGGGGACATGGTCGAGATTGGTGTGAATGGCGTAAATTGCTACATCGTTCTGGATCGCCTTGATGACGGTGCGCTCTACATAGTTCTTGCCATTCAGCTTCTTCAACCCCTTGAACACGATTGGGTGATGCGCTACGACCAGATTGCAGCCTTTGCGGATTGCTTCTTCAACGACTGCTTCGGTGCAGTCGAGAGATAGAAGCACACCCGTAAGTTCGATAGTTGGGTCGCCTACGATCAGACCTGAATTATCGTAGCTTTCCTGATAAGCCGGCGGGGCAAGGGTTTCGAGACTATGAATCAATTCTTTGAGTGATGGCATGAAGGATGAGAAACTAAAAATTCTGCTGTGTAATGTTATAAATGAAAACGAGCCGACTTTGTTAGTTTGAAATGTGCCTAATACGGACTCATTTTTTATAAAATATCTTTTACACGTATATTTATGATCGTTTAATAATACCCTCTACAAAACAACACGATGGACATCACCTCTTCCATACTCAAAAGCCCAAGTAACAAGCTGCCTCGATGGATGGTAGCCACGGTACCTAACACCAAAAGTAAGTCTGCCTTTGTTCTAAAAGGCACCTACCCCGCATATCTATTCGAGATCATACCACCATCCGACGACGAGAATTGCATTGAAGTCGAGTACAAGAGAAAAAAATATTGCGTAACGGTAAAACTTGACATCGACGAAGCCGGCGAGCCGCCCCATAGCTACCTGGTAGAGATGATTGGTTGGTACGCAAGTCAAAAAGTGAAGCCTTTCCTGTCAAAAATTCTCGCGTCGTCGGATGAGGATTGATTTTTGGATTTCAGGCGGAGAAATCAAGATTGTGGAGTCTTTTCTTTGGTATATGGGCCCAAGTCATTTTGACGCTTGAAGAAACGTCTTTCCTGATTCTTAGGTGATTCCTTCCAATATATGCCAGCGGAATTACCCGGAACAAACGCGGATTGGGCACAAACGAAAAAAGCATCTCAAATTGAGATGCTTTTTTGCGGTCCGGACGGGACTCGAACCCGCGACCCCCTGCGTGACAGGCAGGTATTCTAACCAACTGAACTACCGAACCACTTACGTTTCGCTGATGATTCAGGTAAAACGTGGGGCAAAAGTAGGCGGACACTTTTTAACACGCAAGCATCTGTTTAGATTTATTTTTGCGCGAAACGCTAGAATTCTGATAATCAGGATCGGTTTTCTGAAAAAACATTTAATTGCCCAGCCCCAGCATCGCGTAACCCTTCATTTGGTAAGTAGTCGTGGCAATCAGGGCCGCCTCGGTCACATTAATGTTGGCGTTGCGAGGCGTATCAGTGTAGCCACGCATCCGCAGCGACTGCCCACAGACGAAGAATTTCACGCCTTTGCCCGCTAATTCGTCGATTAATGCGGTGTTGGGATTAGCTACTCCGAAGGCTTTTTCGTAAGCTGCGTCATTCATGATTAGAGGCGTGCCTTTAAAGTGCACTACCACCACCATAGCAATATTCTCGGGCTTGATACCCGCCTCGGCGTAAGCATTGAACAGGCGGGCTACGCGCTCTAGCCCAGGGTTCAGCTCATCAGGTTTTTCGGGACCGACCGTCAAGTCGCCCACAATTTTATAGGCCATTTTCTTATCGGCGACGGGCGTGGCCTCGGGAACGGGGAATACGCCGCCGCCATTCTTGATAACCGGGAATTCTTTGGTCTGGGCCAAGGTGAGGGTAGTTGCGTACGCGACTGTCAAGACGGCCAGGGCAAGGGAATAGATAACTTTCATAGCAACAGTATTTTACAGTTAATTTTTAGGATTGATTAAATTTCTATTTGGCTCGAAAATAATTTCTGAAAGTTAGGACAAAAAGCGGTAAAAATTCGCCTCACTACCACATAAAAAAGCAGCCGGAATTAGTGCCCGGCTGCTTTTAACGAGAAGCCTTTTCAAAAGTATTAGTGGATCTCTAATACGAAAGGCATTCGGGCCTGCAATCCTTTCATTTCAGTAAGTTTCTGGTACAGTTTAAATTGGGGCGCCAGTTGACCGAGTTTCTCCGT
>NZ_JBGSXF010000434.1:0-8717 GCF_041751555.1 Persicitalea sp.
ATATTTTTGAGTCCAGTATTCTATCATTCACTCATTGTATCATTCTATCATTAAAAAAATGATATGAAAAAGCTACTAATATTTCTCGGCATCACGCTATGCCTATTTGCGATCTCCTGCGATCAGGGATTCGACGAACTGAATACCAATCCCACGGCAGCCACCACGGTCGATCCGGCATTTCTGCTCAACAACGCAGTCATCAACTCTTCGCACGTGGCCACTACGCTGCAATACGATATGAGCATCGTGCAGCAAACAGTCACCCCCAATTCAGGGGTATTGACTGGGGCGAACTTCAACCAGGACAACCGCGATTACACCCAGCAAAACTGGAATCGCTACTTTCCTAACGTGATTCGTAACACTAAAACGGCCATAAATCTTGCCACTGACAAGCCTGCACGAAGCAACCTGGTTCAGATGGCCCGAATTTGGCAGGCCCATGGTTTCATGGTACTTACGGATAGTTACGGCGATATTCCCTATTCAGAGGCGGGTGTAGGTTTCATCGACGGGGTAACCAGCCCTAAATACGATGCCCAGGAAGCTATTTACAAGGATATTATTAAGGAGCTGACTGCTGCCTCCGCTGCTCTCGATGCTTCTAAGCCAAAAGAAGGTGCCGACATACTTTATCAGGGCGATGTGGCCAAGTGGAAGAAGTTGGGCTACTCCCTGTTGCTTCGAGCCGGTATGCGGCTCTCGAAGGTCGATCCGGCACTGGCCCAAGCTACGGTGAAAGCTGCTTTTGCCGGAGGAGTGATGGACTCCAATGCTGACAACGCGGTAGTTCGTCACAACGCCAACTACCAAAACAGTATTGGTAGTATCCTGAACGGCACCGAGGCCAACAACTACTATCTGGCTGGGCCATTTGTGAACTATCTGAAAAGTAACAATGACCCGCGACTGGGCGCTATCGCCGTTCGTTACGTGGCGGCCGCCTCGGGTCCGCAACAGAATGCCGCGAACGCCAAAACTGATCCGTCGTTACAATTGGGAATGCCCTTCGGATTCGATAACAGTGGGATTGTTGGCCAGGCTACCAAAGACGGTCTGGCAAGTTTTTATGCTTACAGCCAAATCGACCGCACACGTTTGGGAAAGCAACAGGCTCCGATGTTCCTGGTGACTCATGGCATGAACCAACTTTTGCTTGCCGAAGCTGCCCAACGAGGTTGGATCACAGGTTCTGCAGCGGATTACTTCAAAGCGGGTATTCGCGCCCATATGGAGCAGATGGCTCTCTACGACGCCGCCTCGGCGATACCGAAAGCTGCGATCGATACCTATATTGCCGCTAACCCGCTCGATCCCAGCAAAGCTTTGGAGCAAATTAATACGCAATACTGGGTGGCATCCTTTCTGAATGGCCCCGAATCGTTCGCCAACTGGCGCCGGAGCGGCTTCCCTAAACTGACGCCTAATCCGTTTCCTGGCAAAGATATCAAGGGCAACTTTATCAATCGCCTTACCTATCCGAACTCGGAAATATCGGTGAACAGCGCTAACGTGCAGGCCGCTATCAGCCGCATGGGTGCTGACAACCTCGATACCAAGGTATGGTGGGACAAATAATTTTGAATGAGTGAATGAGTGAATGATAGAATGAGTGAATAGGTCGTCGTACCTTTATTCTATCATTCACTCATCGCGCCAGCGACCCGGTCTATCATTCAAAATTGATGACGAATCCCGAAATCATTGAAGCCCTCGAACTGACCGCTCGCTTGCTGGAACTGCACGGAGCGGACTCGTTCAAAATCAGAGCGTACAGCGGCGCGGCCTTCAACCTCGATAAATTGACCAATCAACAGATCGCCGGACTCTCGTTCGGCGATCTTGTTGCGATACAGGGTGTAGGGAAGGGGGTGGCTGGGAAAATCCTCGAACTGGTCGAGAAGGGCAGCATCAAAGAAACCGACGAACTGCTGGAAAGTACCCCGCCGGGCGTGCTGGAAATGTTCAGGATCAAAGGCATTGGCCCCAAGAAGATTGCGCTGCTTTGGCACGAAGCAGGTATCGAAACCATCGCCGGGTTGGAAGTCGCCTGCGAGAACGGCAGCGTGGCCAAGTTGAAAGGCTTTGGCGAAGGTACTCAACAGAAAATCCTGGATTCGCTGGCTTTTCTACGCAGCCAGAAAGGCAAATTGCGGATGAACCAAGCCGAGACACTTTCGCAATTAGTGCAGGATGTCTTGGAGCAAAATTTCGAGCGCGTGGAGGTAGCGGGAGAAATGCGCCGAAAGACAGAAACCGTCGAAACGCTGCGTTTTCTCATTGCTGCCGACTCGCCCGTGGCGGTGCAAAAAGTACTGGCTGACATCAAGGTACTTCATCAGAATGTTAAGAGTTCCACGCCCTTTGTGTGGCGCGGCAAGGCATTTGATCAGGATATTTTGGTGGAGATTATAAGTGTTTCTCCTGCCAAAATTGAGAACGAGCTGTTCATCCGCAGCAGTGCGGAAGGCCACTTGGCGCAACCCGCCGCCGAGGGAGGTACTTTACTAAAAATTGCTAGTGCTGAAGCTGTAACTACGGAAGAGGAAATCTACACGAAAGCCGGACTACCCTACATTATCCCCGAAATGCGCGAGGGCCACGGCGAGTTTGCCTGGGCCGAAAAGCACACGCCCGCCGACCTCGTGACCTGGGACGACCTCAAAGGCATCCTGCATAACCACAGTACCTACTCCGATGGCAACAACTCGCTGGAAGAAATGGCGACCTTCTGCCGCGACCTGGGCTTCGAATACCTGGGCATCGCCGATCACTCCCAAACCGCCGCCTACGCCAACGGCCTCCGTCCCGACAAAGTCCGGCAGCAGCACGCCGAGATCGACCAACTCAACGCCCGCTTCGCCGCCGAAAATCCCGAAAAGCCCTTCAAAATCCTCAAAGGCATCGAGTCTGACATTCTGGGCGACGGCATGCTCGACTACGCCGATGACGTGCTGGCTACTTTCGATTATGTCGTCGCGTCAGTCCACAGCAATCTAACCATGTCGCTGGAAAAAGCAACGGAACGACTCCTGACTGCCATCGCCAACCCTTACACGACCATCCTCGGGCATCCGACGGGACGGCTGCTGCTTTCCCGCGACGGCTACCCGATCGACTACCGGGCCATCATCGATGCCTGCGCCCAACACAACGTCATCATGGAAATTAACGCCAGCCCCTGGCGGCTGGACATGGATTGGCGGTGGATCGGCTATTGCCTGGAAAAGGGCGTGAAATTAAGCATTAACCCCGATGCCCATAGCACGCAGGGATACTACGATATGCACTATGGCGTGGCTGTGGCCCGGAAGGGCGGGTTGACGAAGGAGATGACTTTCAACGCATTATCCCTTACAGAAATGGAGAGGTACCTTGCGGAGAAAAAGCCGTAGGCCTTTGCGGAAACGTGAATTGTTACGAACGTATCAAAAGGTAGTTTGTCATTTCGTCAACTTCGTTTTTGAGGTACCTCTATTATTTGCCGAAGCTCAAAAATAGTTGACCACAGTAGGTAAGACGTGCATTTTGTTGCATTTTTGTGCATCCCAAAATTTTTTCAAAACAACACTCTTACTACTCTTCGCCATGCAGTTCGTCGCCGACATCAACATCATGCCCATCAAAGAAATCCTCGACCCGCAGGGTAAAGCCGTCAAATTAGGCTTACACAACCTGGGTATCGATCAGGTGGACGACGTGCGCATCGGCAAGCACATCAGCATTAGGCTGGAAGCCGATGACGCCGACGCTGCCGAGGCGAAAGTAAAGACCGCCTGTGAGAAACTCCTGGCCAACCTCATTATGGAGGAATTTAGCTTCGAAGTTCAACCTGTCTAAGCTTTCTTATTGCGCTGCACCTGGGTCATTTCCTCCCCAATAGCACCCCTTTTCTTGCTTTTCTAGTACTGTCCGGTCGAGAGCATCACGAGTGTACAAGCCCGCACTGGTTCGATGTTATTCTTGACCAAAAGTTCCGAAAAAGCGGTATTTTCGGTCCCTGGGTTGAAGATGACCCGCTTCGGTTTTAGCGATATTACGTAGCTGTAATACTCGGGCTGGTGACGTGGCCCAACGTACAAAGTCACCGTATCTACGGCTTCAAATTCTTCTTTTTCCGTGTATATGGGCTCTCCGGCTACTTCTCCTTGCCGCAGACCTAGCTGCACGATGTCGTGTCCGTGCCGTTTTAACCGGAGCGCTGCCGAGTGCGCGTAGCGGGCTGGGTTGGTGGATGCTCCGATAATCAGTGTCTTTTTCATGGGTTGATTTATATAGTTCGGGAGCTGAATAAATTGGCTGGCCCGATTTTTCTTAAAGCTTTGTAACGCAGTAGCGATATTTTCAGTTTGCGAGGTGTGATATGTCATCCTGTTGATTGTAGATGAAACACAATCTAGGAAATTCGGCTGGCCAGATTCCACACTTACTGCTGATACGCAGACAGCATGAAGTAGAGCTAGTAGCCCCGCTTGCCCAAACAACTTTTTGTTTATTGTAAAGCGCAAATCTTATCTACAAAGTCTACACAGAAATCAACCACTATGAAACAAAACTTGGGCAGCAGCTTTTGGAATGAAAAATGGGTTAGAATCGACTTCGGTAATCCCGATACTGATCCACATTACGAGGTTTCTAACTATGGCCGTATCAAGAGTTTCCAGACAAAATCGAAGGAAGGAACCATCATAAAGGGTTCGGTCATTCAGGGATACCGATCGCTAAATATCAGAATTAAGGGAAACAAATCAGCTAACCGCTATGTCCACAAACTGGTAGCGGAAAATTTCCTGGAAAAAGAAAATCAGGAACAGTCCTTCGTCATTCATCTCGACTACGATAAGCAAAATAATTATTTCGAGAACTTGAAGTGGGTAACCAAGGACGAGTTGACCCTCCACAACCGGGATAATCCGGCGATGGTCAACCGGGTGATGCCTCGCAATACCAAAAACTACAAACTCAATGAAACTAAGGTGAAGATAATAAGGAAGTTGTTGAAAAACGACAACAATCGATTGAAGATGATCGCCAAGCAATTCGGCATCACCCACACCCAACTCAACCGTATCCGCTCGGGCGAGAACTGGAAGCAGGTCGAGAAAGACGCCTGAGATGGTAGTTATTCTGTTATCCAATCCAAAATCAGATTGGCCTTAGCCCCGGATTCACCTTTGCTGGGGCAAGTACCCTCACCACGCAACTCAGCTACGATTGTTTCCACAAGGGGTTGCTGGACATGCGGCGGATAAGGAAGCTCGTATTCCTGGGTGTCGTCCTGAGTTTCTACTTTAATGGTGAATTTCTCAAAAAAAGAAAACGTGATTTTGCCTTCGGTTCCTAGTAGATGGGCTTCGTCGACACGGTGGCGCTTGCTGCCCGTAAAACACCAACTACCACTGCCGACTACCCCGGACGCAAACTCAAAATTGGCCATGACTACATCGTCCGCCGCGTACAATCCTGCCTGATTGCGCGAAATCCCTTTTGCGCTCGTGATGGGCCCAAGGGCAAATTCCAGAAAATCGAATTGATGCGAAGCGAGGTCATGAAAATGACCGCCACCCGAAATTTCGGGATCTACCCGCCAGCGGGGCTGGGCATCGGGGCCGATTTCTTCGGGGTAGGGCGGCCAATGCAGCGCAATGTTCACCAACCTGATATCGCCAATAACTTTCTCATCGATCAATTCCTTAACCTTCAAAAAATAAGGCAGACAGCGACGGTAGTACGCCACGAATAAGGGCGTACCCGTTTCGCGGCTCACCCGTACCATTTCGTCGCACTCTTTCGCGTTTCGCGCCATCGGTTTTTCCACGTACACGGGTTTGCCGAGTCGCAGGGCTTTCAGCGTGTAGTCTTCGTGCGAGCCGGGCGGGGTAGCAATGTAGATCGCGTTGACGTCCGGGTCGTTGAGTAGTTGGTCGGCATCGTCGTACCACTTCGGCACATTGTGGCGGCGGGCGTAGTCGGCGGCTTTTTCACCGTCGCGCCGCATCACGGCTACAAGCTCCGAATGTTCGATATTTTGAAAAGCCGGGCCGCTTTTCTTTTCAGTCACGTCGCCGCAGCCGATGATGCCCCATTTGATGGCGTTCATAGTGTAGTTGTGGAGGTGTTAAATTGTGTAATCGTTGAATTGTGAATGGTATAGTGTTGGTAGTGGCGAACCCGTGCGTTGGCCCAACTGGCGACAGCAACGCTGGTACTAAATCAAGACGAATTTATTTATTTGTTCTTCTAAATTTATGCATGGCTGTGTCGACCGCGTGGAGATAACCCGCAATGTACGCAGCCTGGGCGGCGCGGGTAGTTTCGTCGTAATGCACATGGTCGATAAAGTGTTCGCTGCCAAGCTTTTTGGTAAAAGCATAGAGATCGATCATAGCCACGTCGTTTTGAGCCATCACCTCATCGGCAATGGCGTTGTAAGCGTCGAGGTCGCGGGCGTAACGCTTGAATGCCTTCGAGCGGCTGTTGTGGCGCTCGTCCTCGACGGGGGTAGTTCGCATCCATACCGGATGGATATCTCTGACCCTCAGCATGGCAAGGATTGCCTTCAGATTGGCACGATAGCTAGCTGAATCTACCTGAATGGCGTTGGTGGCCGCATCACGCTTAATGTCTTGTAATCCGCAGTTGAGGAGCATCACATCAGGATGAAAGGTTTTGTCCTGCATTTTAAATTTCAGAAATTCCAGCACCATCCGCGAGTCGCCGCCATTAGCGCCCATCGGTAGATCGAGATTTTTTGCGGCCTGGCCGTTGTCACTTTTGCGGGTGTACAGCCAGGTACTTTGAATGTACTTTTCGAGGTAGGGGCCGTATTGGATGGAAATGCTGTCGCCGATAACAAAGAGCCTGGGCAAGGAAACAGTCATACTACCAAATAGCAGGATGCCGAGTAGCGAAGTGGCGGCAAGCGTAATAGTCTTTGTCATAATTTAGAAAGGATATAATGGAGCGATTCTATTCGTTCCGGCCTTTCTTTAACCTGGTTTTCGATCGTGCCTCTTCTAAATATTGTAGCGCTGCCTCCAATACCGTATCTCGCCCGGCTTGGAAGTCGGCTACCGCAGGTAGTCCACCGTCGATTTCGTTGCTCCTATTTTTGGCAAATATTCGAGGTATAACTGATCCCATGCCTGGGAACCCGTCAACTGGTTTTGGGAATAGGCATCGACCGGGACAGTGAAAAACAGCAGGAGAAGAGCGAGGTATTTCATGATTGCAGCTATAGCAGGCAGGGAAAACTATTTTTACATTGGCTCGTTTTAACTGAAAATTTATTAAAAAATCAAGAAAGAGAGTTCCCTGGCCGGGTATTTATATCGCTCCTGCTCTAATCACGCATCAACTCACCAAAAGTAATTTATGAATTCTAAAAAAGAAGAAAAATACGACGTCATCATTATCGGAGCCGGACAGGCGGGCAAACCGCTGGCCATTTACCTGGCCAAGGCTGACCGCAAAGTTGCCATCATCGAGCGCGAACACCTGGGGGGAAGCTGCGTCAACTACGGCTGTACGCCAACCAAAATGCTGCTGGCTTCGGCCAATACAGCTCACCAGGCGCGGCGTTCTGACGAGTACGGTATTAAGACGGGTGAGGTCAAAGTAGATTTCAAAGCCGCCATGAAGCGTAAGGACGAGGCCGTCGTAGAAGCCAGGGAAGGTATCGAAGAACGTTTGGACGAAGTCAAAGGCATTACGCTCATTCGGGGTGAGGCTTGTTTTACTGGCCCAAAACAAATCAGCATTGATTTAAACGAAGGCGGCCGCCAAACTCTGACGGCCGATCACATTATCATTAATACTGGCGCCAGTTCCCGTGTCCCCGATGTAGAGGGGATGGATGAAGTCGATTGGCTGACCTCAAAGACGGCTTTGGATTTGAAGGAATCACCCGAGCACTTGCTGATTGTTGGCGGGGGATATATCGGTCTGGAATTTGCCCAAATATTTTCCCGGCTGGGCAGTAAAGTGACCGTAATCGAGAGTAACAATCAAGTAATGGATGGCGAGGATAAGGATGTAGCTGACGAGATGCAGAAAATACTGGAAGAAGAAGGCATTACTTTTCACGTGGGAAGTGAGGTAGATAAAGTCAAGCAGGGCAAGGACGGAGCTGTCCAGGTGTCCATAATATCGGAAGACAAAAAAACTTCCGGGGTCACAGGCTCTCATTTGCTCTTCGCCGTGGGAACCGTGCCGAATACCAAAGCCCTAAAACTGGAAGCAGCGGGCATCGACACAGATAAGAAAGATTGTGTTGAAGTAGATGATTATCTCGAAACATCGCAGAAAGGCATTTTTGCAGTAGGCGACGTCAAGGGCGGCCCCGAGTTCACGCACATTTCCTACGACGATCATCGCGTTGTACTGGAAAGGTTACTGGAAGGCAAAAAACGTAGCATCGAAAATCGTCCGGTACCCTACGCCGTCTTTACCGACCCGCAGTTGGGACGCGTCGGCCTCTCCGAAGAGGAAGCCAAGAAGAAAAAAATTAAAGTAAAAATTGCCAAAATGCCGATGACGAAGGTGTCCCGCGCCAATGAAACGGGTCACACCAAAGGCTTCATGAAGGTACTTATCGACGCCGAAAATGACCAAATCCTGGGTGTAGCTATACTGGGAATGCAGGGTGCCGAAATGATGGCTATGCTGCAAATTGCGATGATGGGGAAGCTTACTTACCAGCAGCTCCGCGACGG
>NZ_JBGSXF010000435.1:0-3262 GCF_041751555.1 Persicitalea sp.
TAATTCTCTCTGTTGGAATAGGCCACGATCCCCTGTCCCACCGGATTGAACTGGGAGTGAACAGCGTAATCCTCTAAAACAAAATGTTTGAACTGGTAGCCTTGATTGACCATTTGATGGAACCATCCCGTTCCTAAATCGGCTGTGAAGCCCCAGTTTCCCCCAAAGCAAACATTGTCGCCATAAGGAAGGGTAGTTTTCCGGTAAATTTCCAGATCGATCATACAAGCGTACTCGTTGAGACGGCACTCGGGAAGCGGATGAACTCTCCCTGTTTTGAGAATTTCGATGTCTTTTAATTTTCTCGGAGTATCATACGCCTCGTGCAAAGCAATTGCTTCGGTTTGTCCGGGGATATACTGATCGTACACAGCACCGCTGCATAGCTTAGCTGCGTTTGCTGGACACGACCAGCATTGCCCGATAGAGCCCACCCCCGCCATTTGAGCGTCTCCTTTCAGAACCGGAAGCATTTCTCCGATCATGTCCCGATGAAAAATCATATCGTTATGCATGATAAACAGATAATTCATCGCCGAATTTTCCAGCGCGTATTGGTACGGGATACTCCAACGTAAATTTTGTTCATTCTTAACTCTGTCTGGATCAAGCGTATCCAAATTATAGAAAAGGGTAGGATAATAGAGTTCAGTAGTAATTAGTCCCTCAACTGCTTGTATCACTTTGTAAATGTCTCCAAATGTGTTATATGGCTGGTTTTTTTCGACAGTTACAAAAATCTTGTTGATGTGTTCCCTGCTGAACTTCAACAGGGAGAGAATTGAGAGGATAGTATGGTACGGTTTGCCGTAGTAAATAACGCTGACATCGACTTTGCTAGGAATCATAGGATAGGGACAAGAGCGGTTGAATAGGCTGGAGTACACAAATCTCAAATTTGCTTGAAGCAAAATTATCTTTGGTTATGCAATACAAACGTAATGCGCTTATTGAAAACAAACCTTACCGCACACACATTTTTTTAAAAAGATACAAATCGGCACGGAATTTGATGAGAAGATTTTTGTTTTAAGCGATGACTTTAGAAAACGGTATAGTATGTCCCCTTACGTTTCTAAACAATAGATGGAGATTGCGGCAAAATTTTCTATTTTTGTCTTGCCGGTAAATGTTATAATTCCCAGCAGGGAATTATCCACTGACCATGTTTATATTGTTACTCAGTCCTCTCCTAGCTATTTTCGAACGGTAGCTTAAACAATTGATTCTTAGGCGCTGGCAGTTCCTTAATGGTAAAATCAATACGATTTTTTCATTAAGGAAAACGTAAGAAATTTCCGCTCAGAATATAGCGAAAAGAGTAGTCCATAAACTTGGTCAGCCACAAAAATGTAGTCGTCTTGCACTCGAATTGAAACCATATTGGCTTGATTGTTGCTCCTGTTTGCGCAATGAAAGTCTTCCTCTCTACCCCTTCATAGACACATATTTTTATAACCAATAGCAAATAGTTGAATATGAATAAAATTTACACCACCAAAGGGGTAGTGTACGCATTTCTTATTGTTTTTCTGGGTACGCTGAGCTTGCAGAGCATAGCTACCGGAACACCGATAGCCCCCCCCGGACAGCCTCGTTACTTGAGCATGTCTATAATGAATGTAGAAAACGACGATAGCTACCTGCCGCTCATGGAGAGGGCGGCGAAGGCGGGCGTGAATTCCTTTGTGCTGAACGTGAACTGGGATCATGTATACCGTAAGCGTGGTTCAATCGCCGATTGGGGCCAAATCGACAAGGAGGCAGAACTGGCCAAGCGCCTTGGGTGCAAAATCATGTTGCGGGTATGGGTGGCTCGACACGGTGATGGCAATGACGGGGCCGAAGGCTGGTGGCCTGATAACGTCCGACCCGTCTCGGGCGATGGAGTGCGGCATAAGGATGTCAACGGATTTAGCTTTTCGGCTACCGAAGCCGTGAATGAAGCAAACGGTTTTGTTCGCGAAGTCATGGAACATTTTCGGCCTCGTCAGCAGGCGGGTGAAATCGTGCTGGTGACGGTCGTAGCCAACAATGCATCCGAGATTGGCTACAGCGTAGATGCGCATAACCCAGCAAATAATAAAAATGAGCTTCAACTTTTCGACTATTCCTACTACTCAAAAAAAGCTTTCCGGGAGTGGGTACAGGCCAAATACCGAACGCTTGCTGAACTGAACAAAATCTGGAACTCGGACTATTCTCGTTTTTCGGATATTGAACCGCCCTATATCAAGGGCGATGTCTGGAGCGGACACTATGGCAAGATAGGCGTGGATTGGTACCTTTTTCGGCACTCCACACTAAAAGGAGTAATTGATGGTTTTATCGACGTAGTCAAAGGGGTGGACGGCAATTATAAGTACTACAACGACATGGGAAGTTGTTACGACGGACTGAGTGTATTGCGAGGGACGCTTGGTTTTATCGACCTGAATGCCAAAGCAGATGGTTTCAAAGTGAATGACGGGGCATACTATCCTCATCGTTTCGCAGCAGATTTGCTTCGATCCAATCTACCTGGAAAAATTATTGGTAATGAGTTGGGGAATGTAAATGGCATTGACGAAGGAGTATGGCGCGGTTTCATTAACGAAACATACGAACATGGCGCCGATTGGTTCAATCTCTTCGGCCTGGATCGTGAGTTTAATTTTGTCAACTACGAAAACCTTATTAAAGAGACTGCCGCCAAATGGCTCGACAAGCCAGTTCAGGCAATTAACCCTACTCAAACGGTCACTTACACCCTCTCTGAAGCCATTCGGGAGGGTACTGGCAAGGTACAGGGAAAGTGGCGGGGCGAGTACGCGAAAACAGAAAAGCCGATCCGGGTGTTATTGATCGAGGATTTGCTGGAGAACAAAACCGATGGCAATCAGTTGCCACGGGTCGTCAAAAACATCCCTGACCAGCAGGGCAAAGTCGATCAGTCCTTCAATTACGAAATACCCGCTGGAACTTTTACTGATCCCGACGGGATAATCGCCAGTATTACGGTCAAGGGATTGCCCAACGGCATCACCTTTAACAATCTCAAATTTTCTGGCATCCCGACGGCCAGCGGAGAATTCATTGTGGTGGTCACGGCACGTGATGACAAAGGCGGCGAAGTGGAAACCCAATTTAAATTAAGGGTAGCCCAGAAAAACGGCGAGAATCTGTCGCCGTTGGTCAGTCAGGAAATCCCCGTCCAGCAGGGCAAGGTCGGCCAGGCTTTCGGATACGAAATCGCCAGGGGAACCTTCACCGACCCCGACGG
>NZ_JBGSXF010000436.1:0-2847 GCF_041751555.1 Persicitalea sp.
GGAAATTTCCCCGGATTCTGGCCATCGTGCTGAGCATCCTGCTCTTCATCGTTGTCATCGCCGTCCTGATTTGGCTGGTTACCATTCAGGTAGGCAGCTTTGCCGAGGAGCTTCCGCGCATTATCCAAAAAGCCGAAGTCCTGTTAGAGCAGACGACCGCGATGGTCGAGCGTTACTTCAATGTGAGCCGCAGCGAGCAGGTAAGTCGCGCAAGAGGATACCTCATCAATGCTCTCGCCGAAAGCCGCACCATGCTGCTCAATACGCTGGTAGCCACTACGGGTACCCTCGCCACTGCCACATTGGTGCCTCTGTACGTGTTTTTCTTCCTGCTGTACCGTGACTTTTTCCGACGGTTTGTGTACAAAGCCTTCAACAAAGTACCCCGGCACAAATTGGATACAGTTCTGAACAAAATCTACGATGTTATCCAAAGCTACCTGGCAGGGCTGGTGCTGGTCATATTTATTGTAGGGATACTTAACACCATCGGACTACTCATCCTAGGCATCGATTACGCCATTTTCTTCGGCTTCCTGGCGGCATTTTTGATTCTGATTCCTTACGTAGGTATCCTGATCGGGTCGCTGTTTCCGGCTTTGATGAGCATTATTACCGAAGACTCCGCCTGGTACGCCGTTGGTGTAGTCGGGGTTATGAGCTTCGTCCAGTTTTTAGAAGGGAATTTCATCACACCCAATATTGTGGGTTCAAAGGTGAGCATCAATCCGTTGGCGGCCATTGTCATGCTGCTGCTGGGCGGGCAGCTTTGGGGACTACCCGGTCTGGTATTGGCTTTGCCACTCACAGCCATCCTGAAAGTAATCCTGGATGCCAATAAAAGCACGGAGCCGTTCGGTTTTTTGCTGGGTGAACCTGGCAAGGAAGTAGAAGAAGAGAAGGAAAAAGAACGGGATCAGGTGCGTAACGTCCGTGAAAACCGTCGCCGCCCCGGCAATCAGCAGCGGTCGAAACGTAAGCCCAGAACACAACCCAAGAAAGAAGAGCAGGAGTTTGAGGTGCTCGCCGTCAAGGAGCCTCTGTCGATTGCGAAGGAAGCGCTTGAGGGCAACGACCTGGTAATAAAGACGGCTGAGACCAAACCAGACTCACTCAAGCGCCGCCGTCCGCAACGTAGGCGCAAGCCCCGCACTAACAACGAGGGAAGTTCAGAAACGCCTAAAAGTTCAGGGGATCAAGATTCCTGAAATGACCGTTCATGCGGATACGACTCTTGGTCTGCTCCATTTCGGCCACGATCGGGATGACTTTCCGCAAATGCGCAATCAGGAATTGCTGCCGCGCGCTTTCGCGGCGTAGCGTGAGCAGTTCGTACTCATCTGTGAGCGACATACCTACTTTGTGCGCCACCTGAAAGGAAAACGGCTTTTGTTCAACGTCGTACTCGGCAGGGGTCGTCAATAGGCTGTAGAGCGTGTCCAGCAATTCGGCCAGTTGCGGCAGGGGTCGAATCAGATCGGTTTCTTCAGGTAAGAAAGTAATTTCTCCCCCGGCGTATAGCTTGTCGGCCACCGGATTTTCAAACGTGTCTATTTTGAACACCCGGATGCCCTCGGTCGAGATATCCATACTACCATCGGGATGGCGCTCGTGCAGGGCCACTACCTTCATTTCGGTACCGCAGCCGGGGAGCCGATCATCCAGGAAAGTCGGAATACCAAACGTCTTTTCTTCCGCCAGACACTCGTTGATGAGTTGTCGGTAACGCTCTTCAAAAATGTGGAGATTCAGTTTCTCACCGGGGTAAGCGACGAGATTTAATGGGAAAAAGGGTAATATATCAGACATGAAAGGCATTCTTGAATTATGGTTGCGCAGCAGCGGGCGTCTTCTCGATACTTAAACCGACTCCCAGCACGAAGGGCAAAGGGTTCTGCCGCATAGATTGCGCGATGCTAATGGAGTACTTTCCAGGTTTGGCAAAGTGGTAGTTGCGCTGAAAAACGAATTTGTGATCGAACAGATCGCCCAGCCCACTGCCGCGCGGTTTTCCCGTCACCTCATCCGAGAGGTACATTTCATCAAGCCGGGAAAAAACTACTTTCCCATCAGGCCCCCGCATCACGCGATCGAGGTAGAGGTTGTAGTAAGGATATTGTTGGGCATTTCTTACTAAATAGTACAGGTTATAAGTTTGGGTAGTGTCTTTGATTTCAAACTGAAAATCGAATTTATTCTCCACAAACCACTGCCCGTCCTCAATGTCCTCGTATGCTTTGTACAGCGTATCCTTATCCTCGCAGCCCCACGTAGAAATTAGCAGAACAAATAGGACATTCGGTTTCAAAAGTCTATGAGTCCAAAAATTCATAGACTTTCTTTCTCTTCCTTAAAAAATCGCTTCAACCAGGTCTGATCGGCGGGGACACGCCAGCGCTTCATCCATTGGGCTTTGCTGGCTACAAGGTTGTCGAACACAGGGGTATTCGAAGAAATAACCTCGTTGGTAATGGCCTGCTTGACAGCCGACACAGGCAACGTCAGCACGTTTTTGTTAGCATCGAGGTAAGCCAAGGAACGGTCAAAGAAATCGACGTTTAATCGTCCGCCGATCTCCTGCAACCAATGCACTGACTTGTCGATAGAGCAGCCGCTGGGCATCTCGTGCGACTCGTCCACGGCGATGACCACGAAACGGTTATGGAATACTTTACCCGAAGCAAGAAGCGACTGGTTGTGTGCCTCCCAGCCATCGATAGCGGCTTCGAGGGTCTGATTAATCAGGCTCACTTCCTGGTCGGTCAGACTGCGGTTGGCCTGGTAAATCCACAAGCGGGAGTCGAAATCTATATCGTCAAAACGGATGTACATGGGAGTTTATGGGTT
>NZ_JBGSXF010000437.1:0-3089 GCF_041751555.1 Persicitalea sp.
CAATACCTTTCTGGACATTCGGCCTTTGATCGACAATTTTGCCACCGAACCCGGCTTGGGAACGGGTCTGGGTAGTTTCGCCTTTCATCCCGATTTCCTCGACAACGGGTTGATTTACATCACCTACACCGAAAAACCGACGGGCAAGTCGGCCGATTACTCCTACGACGATTCTATCCAGCTGAAGTTGCAATGGGTAGTTTCGGAATGGAAAATAAAAGATGTGAACGCGTCCGTTTTTGCGGGTACTCATCGGGAAATGCTGCGCATCAATGTACCAGGTGCCAGCCACGGTACCCAGGATATCGGTTTCACGCCGGGTCTGAGAAAGGGCGACCCCGATTACGGAATGTTGTACATCGGCACTGGCGACGGCGGTACTACCATTGGCAAGCATCCCGAACTAACCCACAACCTCCGCTCGCTGCTGGGAACAATCATCCGCATTGACCCGCTGGGCCGCAACAGCCCGAACGGGAAGTACGGCATCCCTTC
Source organism: Persicitalea sp. (assembly GCF_041751555.1). Lineage (NCBI taxonomy): Bacteria > Pseudomonadati > Bacteroidota > Cytophagia > Cytophagales > Spirosomataceae > Persicitalea > Persicitalea sp. The sequence continues at coordinate 496 of NZ_JBGSXF010000437.1, forward strand.
CGACAATCCTTTTTATAATAACCCCGACCCGAAAGTCCGCCAGGAAATTTGGGCGTATGGCTTTCGCAACCCACATCATCTAACTTGGTGGAACGGGCCGCAGGGCCCGGTGCTGTTCGAAAGCGAGGTGGGCGAAGGAAACGTCGAAGAAATCAACCTGATCGAGAAAGGCCAGGATTACGGTTGGAATGTACGGGAAGGTAACTACGCGTTGGATCTCAAAAATCTGAAAGCCCCCAAACCCTTACCAGACGGCGAAGTCGGACCTTTCCGCGACCCGTTCGCCCAGTATGATCATACCGACGGCAACGCCATCATCGGCGGCTACGTGTACGAAGGCCCGCTTGATGCCTTGCGCGATAAGTTCGTCTTTGGCGACATCAGCCGGGGGCGGTTGATGTACCTGGACTTAAGTAAGGGCTTAAACGACCGAACGATGTACGAGATGTTCATCATCAAAGACGGCAAAGCCACTTCCATGAAGGAAATAGTACCTACCCCGCGCCTCGATCTGCGGATTACGTACGATCCGTTCAAGAAGGAGATGTATTTGATGACAAAAGGAGATGGGAAAATAAGGAAAATTGTGAAGGCGTATTTGGAGTAAAAAATATTAAGGACTAACTCCCTTTGTGAAATTATTACATATTTTTGCTGATATTTCAACTTGACATATTTGGGATTTCATGAAGAAGCGATACATCATTTTCAACTTGTTGCTTTTTGCTATTTCATTTACTCAGGCTCAGGATCAAATTCCCCCTCCTGTCACCTCTAATAATCTCAAAAGTGCACTTGAAGATAAAAATGCAGTTAGCGGCGAAACCTACTTTCGTTTCAATTGCGCTTCTTGCCATTCTATGGAAAGTACGACAATAGGTCCTAAGTTGGGAGGAATTACTAAGATATGGACAGATGAAAAATTAATAGAGTTTATCAAAAATCCTGCTAAATTTATTGAATCGGGTGATCAAAGAGCATTGGCACTTGCCAAGAAATACAAGCTTATTATGCCTGGATTCGAAGGATTCAAGGACTCAGAAATTAAATCGATAATTTCTTATATAAAGAATGAAACGCAATTGAAGAATATCTCACCACCGGAAATAGATGTTGAAAATGACACTTCTAGAAAAGTGCGGTACGCTAACCCAGTAAAAGTTAGTAAACTTAGAGTCGAACTTGAAGATTCTTTCACTATACCGAGTGCGACGAGCTCCAATTCTTCGGAGATCAATTCGCTTAAGCCACATCCATCAAATGACGGCAGCCTGTATGTCGGTAGTTTCAGAGGCATAATTTATCGAGTAGATAATAAAGAGGCAATTCCCTTTTTAGATATAAATTCTTTTACAAACCAGCTAGCACTCGTTCAAGGCTCTGATATTGGTCTGAGTAGCTTTGCATTCCATTCTGATTATTTAAATAATGGTTTGCTGTACACAGCTCATGCCGAAAAGCCACAGGATATTCCGGCTGATTATTACTATAATGATTCTATTAAAGTGGAAGTACAATGGGTTATCACGGAATGGAAAATAAAAAACATAGCAGATTCTCATTTCTCAGGTGAGAAAAGAGAATTGTTACGAATTAATATGCCGTCCTACTTAAATGGTGTCAAAGATTTAGCTTTCTACCCGAAAGCAAAAATAGGTGACCCTGATTTTGGAATATTGTATATTTCCATTGGCGACGGAGGTGCTACTGTCTCTGGATATCCTGGCCTCACGCACTCTGTCAAATCGTTATTGGGTACAATCATCCGTATAGACCCGTTGGTCACAGATAATTCAAATGGAAAATACAGTATCCCTAAGCATAATCCATTTCTTGATGATTGGATTCTGAAAGCACGGAAAGAAATCTGGGCGTATGGCTTCCATAACCCAGATAAAATATCATGGCAGGAAACGCCAAGGGGAGCGTACATGCTGATTACTGACAGAGGCCTAGAAGGCATTGAAGAAATCAATTACGTCGGACGAGGTCAAGATTTTGGCTGGAACGTTAGGGAGGGCAGATACGTGTTACCAACAAACTCCACAAACTACATTCTTTCTCTATCAGAAGAAAGAAAAGTGAAGTTGTATAACGATCCGATTTCACAATATGATCATACGGACGGTAATGCTATCATTGGTGGATATGTCTATGAAGGCTCCCATGACCTGCTGAAAGACAAATATTTATTCGGAGATTCTGCTACTGGACGGCTATTTTATTTAAGTCTTATCAACTATGATCAAACGATATATGAACTTTTGATAAATGAAAAAGGTGCTTCTAAACGTTTGAAAGAATTTAATCCTAAATTTCGGCTAGGTTTTACTATTTCATATGACTCATTCAATCAAAATGTATACCTTTTATCCCGAGAGGATGGAAAAGTTTATAAAATTGTAAATGCCAATTTGGAAAAATAAGTATTTGACTTTTTCGCTTTCACAATTCCGCCAAGTACTTCTGCCCGCCTAACGCCCGCATTTGCCGGGAAATTTTACCCGCCCGTCCTTGTACGTAAGAAGAAGGATTTTTTATCGAAAATCGGACCGGGTTCGGTAACACCGCTGCGATGCGAGCGGCCTCGGCGC